>NZ_JBHIPV010000002.1:0-278732 GCF_042196165.1 Bartonella sp. AP20NXHL
ACGATAAAGCCATTGAGCACCACCATCTTTACGCTTATGGAGAAGCAAGCCGGCACCATCATTATATTTGCCAGCTCGTGGGTGTTGCGACAGCCCTTGCATTAAGACGGTTCATAAGAACCATTTTTACTCCTTTCTTGTACAGTTTTTACCCACACACTCATCCCACTTGTTATGTGCAAGTAAGTGGTTTTAGTTGATTCAACATAAACAGATTTGAAATGAGAGAATCCTACGTTATTCGAGACTCTAATTCAATATACAAAACAGTAAATTATCATTATAAATCAATATATTGTTGTAGCCAAAACCTAATCCATGAGAGATTGTTGAAAATGTTGGAACTATCCTTGGTACTTTTGCTGGGCTTAGCGACATCAGATCGAAAGAAAATATTGTACGAGTAGGGCAGCGAAATGGACACAAACTCTATGAGTATAATTACAAGGGTTATCCAGAGCGCTATCGCTGGGTGATGGCACAGGATGTTTTGAAGTCAAAGCCAGAAGCTGTTTTCTTGCATAAGGCGACAGGTTTTTTGCATGTGGATTATAGCAAGCTTGGCTTTGAGATGGAAAGGGTGCAGTGATGGAACAAGAAAACACAAATTCTCTTTTAAAGTTGTTTGATCCAAAATTTTTGCGTCCCTTGATGTATCAGGTCATGCCTCAATTGCCAAAGCATTTGTTCGAACAGCTTTCTACGCCTCCAAGCACGCCGTTGGAAGGGCGATACAAGCCAAGTTTTTTAGAACGTGCTGCTTTTAGCACAAACCCTTTTGATGCGAGCAATGGGGATAATACTCCACAAAAATTGAGTCCTACAGAGCTTATTCGTGGTTCTCAAGCAGGGACAGAACAAGCTGGGAAAAAACGCCAGCAGAATTGATTATGTCTACAGATGATTTAAAGCGCCAAATGCCTCTATTACCGGATGTTTCAAAGGATACTGTTAAGATACAAGAGGCGCCAGAGCAACAAAAGCATGACTTCTCAGAGCAGGGAGGTGTTGCATCAATGATTCCTCAATCTCCACTTGTTGCGAACATTGATTAGTCTAGTGGGGATGAAGCTGGGCGACAGCAAAAAGATGTGATGGATTATATTGCTCAACTTAATGAGAAATCTATAGCGGAAAACTCTTTGAAAAACGATTCTGGAAATGATGAGGAAAAGCTTTTTGAGGCACCTATAGGAGAAGAAAAACATTTGAATGCACACTTACCAGAAGAGGAACATTTAAAAGCAAGTGGTGATCTTGAACAAAAAACAGATTATATCAAGTCACTTGATAACTTTGTTCAGACAGGAGCAAATCCAAGTAGCTTATGGGAGCGTTTTAGAAAATCAGAATTTTCCGAGCATTTAATGGATTTTTTTGCAGGGCTTGCGTTAGGAAAGACACCACAAGAAAGTTTTTCAAATGCATCTATCCTTATGCGGCAGGGCAACAAGGAACACGCACAACATAAACAAACTTTGCAATTTTTACGCTCTAAAGGGTATAGCGATGAAGATGCGCAAGCACTCACACAATATCCAGATCTTGCCATGAAAATCATAGGCAACACGTTAAGCCCTCAAGAAGGCTATAGAACATTGCTTAAAAGGCTTAATCGGGGTGATTATGAAGCTGTACCAACCGAATTGCAGAAAATGGACCAAAGCCAAGAGGCAAACGTTTACAAGGTCTTGTACTCCGGCGTGTATCAGAGGCAGGGCTATGGACGAAAGGGGCTTGTGCTTCTGCTAATTATCAAACAGTAGAAACGGGGGGGTAAAGCAGAAGCATTGGCACCGATTATTGGTTCTTTCTCAGGTCTGGGTGGATTTTTAGTGGGCAATGGACCCATTCAATGGGCTTTAGCCGCCATTATGGTTTGAGCCGCATGTACTGGCATTTTCTTTGTTGCTAAACGCTTTCAGGAGCACCGCCTATGGATCTTATGGATGAAAAGAAACTTGATGGTAACAGGTGCGGCTTTAGCCGCTTTTTTTATTGCCTTGGCAAGAGCTTTTACTCTTGGGAAAAAAGCAGAGCAACAAAAGCAAACAGAAAAAGCTTTAAAAGCAGCCACAACACGGCTGGAGGTGGAAAGTGAAGTTAATCAAAAAAGTGATGCTGATGTGCGTGCTGCTCTCTCTGATTGGTTGCGCGACAAATAAATATGTTTCTTCTTGTGTTGGTTGGTTACCTATTTATTTAAGCCAGCAAGATCTGAACGCCATCAGTTCAAACTTAGCAAGAGAGATCTTAAAGCACAATAATCTAGGTGAACGCTTGTGTGGTTGGAAACATGATTAGAAAAAAAAACACAAGACGATATAGAAATTACAGAAGTAGAAAAGAAATGCTTCAAGAAATGATCATCACCTATCAAAGCGTGAAAATGATGTCTCGCTTGATGAAGTGGATAGCATTTTTTCTTTTTTTTGCTTATCCTTGATTTTGCACGCCTCATGGATGCGCTAGATAATGTCATTGCACATTTAAAACAATGGTTCTCAAAGAATTAGGAAAACTGTCATACAAGCAAAACTACGAAAAATTCTTTTTACTATGAATTGGAGATCCAATCATAAGCGTAGTTCAGAATGCAAACCAAGTCGTAAGAGCTCTAGTGTTTTGGTATCTGGCTTTCGATAGATCACAACTAAATCTGGCTTGATATGACAATCACGACAATTGCGCCATTGACATGTTAGTGCATGATCTCTCCAATGCGCCGTTAGCGGTTCATTCTCCGCTAACGCTTTGACTACAAGCAGTAAATTCTCCTCTAGTGCATTAGCATACCTACCTTTGCTTTCATGTTTAAGATCACACCGGAATGAACGCGTATAGACAATTTCCCGCATAGCAAGCTTAGGTTTGCTTTTCAGATTTACGCATTTCGGTTCTATCTTCCCGTATCATGGTCCTTAAGCCGTCTAATGATGTATGTTCGATGCGTCCCATTTCAGCATCCTCGATAGCTCGTAATGTTTCCGGATTTGGTTGGAATAGATCAAGCGGTAATGCTCGATCTCTAGCAATGCGGGTCATAAACATGCGTACTGCATCCGATACAGTTAAACCCGTAGACTTAATAACTGCACTTGCAATTTCTTGAACTTCATCAGGTATGCGGGCTTGAATTTTTCCCATTGCTAAACCTCCTATTCAATTGTAGTACAATGTCCTACACGTTAAGTTTATGTCAAGAGTTTCAACAATAGCTTTTCACAAGAGAACTTAGCAAAATTCAAAAAATGATTAGAGAAAGTTGGCAGAATAAGATATGTTTTGTAGAAGAATATTGGAAAATCCTATTCCCTAACCTTTATTTATGAACCTCGCACTTTTAAAAAAAACTATATAAAATCAATGTGATATATGAATAAAAAAGAGCATAATATCACTAAAAGAGTGTTATAGAAATGATGTATCATGACGATTCTACCACTCGATAGTGCTTCGATAAGAGAAGCAATAGCGCTTCTTGAAAAAGGGAAGTTAGTAGCGTTACCAACGGAAACTGTTTATGGATTAGCGGGCGATGCAACCAATGGGAGGGCAATTTCTTCTATTTATTCTACAAAGGGTCGTCCGCAAATTAATCCTCTTATTGCGCATGTCAGCGGCATCGAAATGGCACAACGTTATGTTGAAATTGACTTTCTTTCACGCCAATTAATGGAGGAATTTTGGCCAGGGCCTTTGACATTGGTTTTGCCTTTAAAGGAACAGCATAATATCCATCCTTTAACAACCTCTGGTTTGAATACCTTGGCTGTTCGTTTTCCAGACAGTCGTTTTGCGGAAGTGGTACAACATTTTGGCCGTCCACTTGCTGCTCCTAGTGCGAATCAATCGGGGCGTCTTAGCCCTACTTCAGCTGAGGCTGTTTTTGCATCTTTGGGGGAATCTGTTCCTTTAATATTGGACGGAGGACCTGCTAAAATAGGGCTAGAATCAACGATTATTAAAATTTGTGGTGAAAATATTTATCTTTTGCGTCCAGGGGGGCTTACGGCTGATAAAATTGAAGAAGTTGTGGGGAAGTCTTTAAAACGGATAGATCAAAGGGCGGCGATTGAAGCTCCTGGGATGTTAAAATCGCATTATGCCCCCAATGCCACGGTTCGTTTGAATGTAGAAAAGGTGGAAAATGGTGAAGCGCTTTTAGCATTTGGTTCAAAGCGTGTTATGGGGGCTGAAAATGCCGTTTCTATTTTAAACCTTAGCGAAGATGGAAAGTTGGAAGAGGCAGCCTCTCATTTATTTCAATATATGAAGGAATTAGATTCATTTAAAGTGAGATGTATCGCAGTAGAACCTATTCCATCATACGGATTAGGGGAGGCTATCAATGATCGTCTTATACGGGCTGCAGCTCCAAAGGAGAAATGAACATGGAGCAGGAATTAATTGAGGGGTTTAGGGAAATTGTTGGTGCTAAGCATGCTATAACAGATCAAGCGTTGATTGCGCCGTATTTGCTTGAAGAGCGTGGGATTTTTCATGGAAAAACACCTTTACTTTTACGTCCATCTTCTTGCGCAGAGATCTCATCGATTATGCAGTTAGCGAGCAAAACGCGCACACCGATTGTGCCACAGGGTGGAAATACAGGGCTTGTGGGGGGACAACAACCAGATGAAAGAGGAAGGAGCGTTCTTTTATCCATGGAGCGATTAAATAAGATTAGAGCTATAAATCTTGAGGGAAATTTTGTTGTTGTAGAGGCTGGTGTTATTTTACAGGATTTACAGAAAAAAGTGGATGAATCAGGTCGTTTTTTCCCTCTTTCTTTGGCATCTGAAGGTTCTTGCCAAGTAGGAGGCAATCTTTCGTCGAATGCTGGAGGGACAGCTGTTTTAGCTTATGGCAATATGCGTGATCTTTGTCTTGGTTTAGAAGTTGTTTTACCGGATGGGCGTATTTTAGATGATTTGCGTTTTGTTAAAAAAGACAATAGCGGTTACGATTTAAAAGATCTTTTTATTGGTGCAGAAGGCACATTGGGAGTTATAACCGCAGCCGTTTTGAAGATGTTTCCAAAAATAAAAGGAAAAGCTGTTGCTTTGGTGGGATTATATAGTCCGGCGAAGGCTTTAGAGTTTTTATCTCTGGCTCAAGAATATGGAGGAGGGATGTTGACAGGTTTTGAGCTCATGGGAAATCTCAGTTTGCAAATGGCTTTAGATTATAAGATGTGTGAGAAGCCTCCTCTTCAGCGGAAACATGAATGGTATGTATTAATGAACATTTCATCGTTGCAAGGCAATGATGAGGCATTATCGGTATTGAGTACTATTTTAGAAGAAGCTTTAAAGAATGCGGTGATAGAAGATGCAGTTGTTGCGCAATCTTTAAAACAGCAAGATTTTTTTTGGCAATTACGAGAAAGTATATCATCAGCACAAAAGTTAGCAGGAGGGTCCATTAAGCATGATATTGCAATCCCACTTGCTTCTATTCCTGATTTTATTGCTGAGGCAGCGCTTATTGTAGAAGATATTGCTCCAGGAGCACGGGTGATTTGTTTTGGACACATGGGTGATGGAAATTTACATTATAATATTACACAACCTGTAGGAGCTGATACGACAGTGTTCTTGCAGTTATGGTCAACAATGAATCATCGCATTCATAGTTTAGTGGTGGACTATAGAGGTGCATTTTCTGCTGAGCATGGAATTGGTCAGCTTAAGCGCGAAGAACTTCGTTCTTTTAAATCGCCTGTCGCATTGGATATTATGCAAGGGATTAAAAAAACGCTCGATCCTTTAGGGATAATGAATCCTGGAAAAGTATTATAATTCAAGAATGGTGATCATGTATTTTTGTTTAGATTTTAATAACCAAAAAAGAAACCAGTTGTTTTTTATTCAAACTTTTAATAATCCAATGAGAAAAAGCTGCTAAAGGGTGTATGTTATTTAAGATAAATTGGGATAATGTATATGGCTAATCAATGCTTTAATCAGGCAAAAGCGGTGCTTGAATTTCGGTTAGATCCGTGCCATTTGCCACAAACGACGACATATTTTTCATCCAAAACGGGTAATCAGGTTATTTGTTCGTTAAATGAGCGTGGTGTTTCTTTTAAAACGGATATGCCTTCAAGTTTATCGCATTTAATACCCCCTTATCATTTCCAAGGAATTGCAGCACGTACCGTAAAAACGCGTTCAGGAGAAAGAGCTGTTGCATTAGAATTACTTCATGCCGATGAGGAAGCTTGTATACCGCTTTTGGTTTCCAGAGATTTGAATAATGTTCTTCTGGATTGGCGATTATGGGCGGATACTTATGGCCTTCCCATGCTTATGATCAATGAAGATAATCGCATTCTGGTTGTAAAAGATCGTTCTGATTTACATCGATTTTTTGGTACAACAGCACATTCTAAACAAAAGCGTTTTTTACTTCGTTATAGCAATCCGTTAGGCTTGCGTTTGGTGATTGCGAATCGAATTGCACTCCAGTAATATTAACATGCATTTATTTTTGTACTACCGTCAGCATTTATCTTGTTGTGCTGTAAAACATCGTTGTTTGGAGCGGTAATATAAGGCATGTAAACTTCACACATGAAGTGTTTTAGGAGATATGGCAAATATTCTTAAGTTTGCTTGTAGGTATTTGTGTAAGTGCAGCATAGGAGTGGGAAGCAAGAGGAACCCGCTCAATGAGAATCCAGACCTTTACAGACGGGATTTGGTGTGACTTTTGGTTCTTGAAAACAAAAAGAGGAAGTCAATGATTGTAAATGAGAGTTTTTTGACACCATACATTGGCAGCAGGAATCGATTATGTAAAACGCTTTTTTCGGAGAGGTAAAAACGGTTTTCATAACAATAGAAACTGTTTTTTTTTGGCGGTATAATTTTGGGTTTTTGCCACATCATAAAAACACCAGCAGATTGCTGGAAGTGTTTTTGAATTTTTTTATAAATAATTTCTCCATGTTGAATGAGAGCTTTGAATATTGCAGAATATTCTTATTTCATCTCTCTCTCTTATAATCAAAATCATTTAGATAGAAAGGGTTATCGTAATATTGAGAGTTGGAAAATACAAAGATGGTATCGGTTTTTATTTTTATTCCAGAAAGATGGAAGAGTGGATTTATACTATTTGCAGGTAGTGTCGTAAAATGGGAGTGATGAGCATGAGAGGTATTGTTTAAGAATTTGTATGTGAATAATATAACTATCTTTTTTGGGCATTTTATTTTTTGTAAAAGCGGAATTTCATTAAAAACGCGATAGATAAAAGAAATGATAGTATATATGTTTTTCTTCAGGACTTTATAAGAAAGAAAGTGTTTATAAAAATGATGAGAAAATACGTTTAAAGTAACAGTAAAATGATCATTTTATATTACATTTTCAGATTCAAAAAATTTTCCTATTTTATCATGAGTAAATATTCTATTTATAATATTTGATTGTTCAAAGGAAAGCACACTCATTTTTTCAAAATTATGGTCAACGTAAAACAGTGAGAAAATTTGTGTGTCATGCTCTTATATAAAATAATAAAATCGTGAAAAAGAATATTCAAAGGATTTTATTTTCTCGCGCAACGGCTCTCCATCCGATATCACGACGAACAAAACCTTCTGGCCAATCAATACAATCAACAGCTTCATAGGCACGTTTTTGTGCATGCGTAATCGTTTTTCCTGTTGCAGTTATATTGAGAACACGTCCACCATTTGCAATGAGTTCTCCATCACGCAACACTGTACCAGCTTGAAAAACTTTCACATCGGGAAGAGAGTTTACTTGATCAACGTTACGGATAACAGTACCTTTTTTGGGAGAGTCTGGATAACCATTAGCAGCCATAACAACGGTGAGAGCAGCTTTTTCAGACCACCGAAGAGGCTTATTTTCAAGTTTTCCTTGAGCAGCAGCAAGAAAAATTGGCAAAATGTCATCTTTGAGGCGCATCATTAAAACTTGACATTCAGGATCACCGAATCGTACGTTAAATTCAATTAATTCGGGTCCTTTTTGCGTTATCATTAATCCGACGAAGAGAATACCTTTAAAGGGAGCGCCCATTTCTTTCATGCTTTTTAAAGCTGGTTCAACAATTTCTTTGAGAGTACGATTCACTATTTCTTTGGTCATGATGGGCGCTGGTGAATAAGCACCCATACCACCGGTGTTTGCTCCAATATCCCCATCACCTACACGTTTATGATCTTGAGCAGATCCAAAAGGAAGAGCAACTTTACCATCACAAAGGCAGAAGAAGCTTGCTTCTTCACCTTCAAGAAAAGATTCTACAACAATTTTGTTTCCTGCATCTCCAAATGTACTTTTGAAGCAGGCATCAACTGCGTTAAATGCTTCTTCCATAGTTGTTGCAACCACAACACCTTTGCCAGCTGCTAAGCCATCAGCTTTAATAACAATGGGAACATCTTGTTGCTGAATGTAAGCTTTAGCTTTAGAGGCATCATTAAAGCATTGGTAACTTCCTGTAGGAATGTTATTCTTACGACATAAATCTTTTGTAAAAGCTTTTGAACCTTCTAGTTGAGCAGCTTTTTGAGTAGGACCAAATACACAGATGTTAGCGCTATTAAGAGAGTCTGTTATACCCGCAACCAATGGTGCTTCTGGTCCTACAATTACAAGATCAATAGAATGTGCTTTACAAAAATTAATAACAAGGGAATGGTCATCAATGTTTAAATTAATATTTTCACCAAATTCTGTTGTTGCAGGATTTCCAGGAGCACAGTATAACTTTGTTAGCAGTGGTGATGCTGCTATTTTCCATGCTAAAGCGTGTTCTCGTCCACCTGAGCCAATAAGAAGAATATTCATTGCTTGCTCCTCTCATAAAAGATGATTAATCTCATCCCCTTCTCATAAGAATGAAATGTCTCTATCGCAAGACCAAAGGTAAATCATTTGATGAAAAAAAATAAAAATATCGCGCATGTTCAGTCCTATGATAGCCAAGGACGGGTTATGGATGCATCTTCCAAACAATGGGTCTACAATTTCCTTCCCTGTTCTTTATGGTTTTATGCGCAATTGGCGCGTTGGGATCGGCCTATTGGATGGCAATTGTTGATGTGGCCTTGTTTTTGGTCAACAACAATGGCTTTTTTCTCTTATAAAATGCATTACGATACTCTTTTATCAATGTTTCTTCATTGGGTTTGGTATCTTTTTCTTTTTTTTCTGGGATCTATTGCTATGCGAGGGGCAGGATGTACTTGGAATGATCTTATTGACCATAAAATTGATGCTCAGGTAGAAAGGACACGTTCTCGCCCATTGCCGACAGGTCATGTGAGTCGGTTTCAAGCAAGAGTTTTTATACTTGTGCAATGTTTGGTTGGTTTAGTTGTTTTATCACAATTTAATAGGTTTAGTTTTTTTCTAGGTATTTCGTCATTGATAGCTGTTGCATTTTATCCTTTTATGAAACGCGTAACATATTGGCCGCAGTTTTTTTTAGGCGTTGCGTTTAATTGGGGGGCATTAATGGGGTGGGCTGTTGTCTTTGGAAGTTTAAGCTGGGCACCAATCTTGCTTTATGTAGGATCAATTTTGTGGACCATAGGATATGATACAATCTACGCACATCAAGATAAAGAAGATGACGTTACTGTTGGTGTCCGTTCTACGGCTCTTCTCTTTGGTAAAGCAACCAAGCGTGCTTTAGTATTTTTGTATGGTGGTTTTGTGATGTTCATTAGTCTAGCATTTTATTTAGCTGGAGTCCCTGTTCTTAGTTTTTTGGGGATTTTTGTGGCAAGCATCCATATGTTTATTCAAATTAAAGTCATTGATATAGATGACAGTTCACAATGCCTCAGGCTTTTCAAATCTAATTCGCTTATTGGTTTTGTGATTTTTGCTGGTTTAGTATGTGGGGGTATATGGACGATATTTTATCCTGCGGTCTAAAAATAAGTTAGCTAAAATCATAGTTTCTACTGAATACAGTATGTTTTTTAAAATAAGCTTGTTGCTAATCTATTTTTAAGCGATACAGTAGAAAATATTACTAATCAACTGTTACAGTGGAAATGAAATTCTTCTATTTAAATAAAATAAATCATCTTCTTTTAGAATTTTTCAAATAAAAAATATTTGTTTAACTGTTGGGAAGAAAAAATCTTCATAACGATGAAGTTTGAAGGATTAGGGATAAAGTTTTTGTCTTTTCCAATCATTGTTTTCAATACAATCGCGTGTAAAAAGCAGACGATCATGTAAACGAAATGGGCGATCGCACCAGAACTCTATAGAAAGGGGTTTAACACGAAACCCAGACCAATAAGGTGGTCGTGGAATATTACCTAGAGCATAACGCGCAGTATATTGAGCAATTGCTTTTTCGAGCACAAAACGATTGTCTAAAGGTTGAGATTGTTTAGATGCCCATGCACCAATTCGACTACCACGTGGTCGTGATTGGAAATAGGCATCGGCTTCCTGTTGACTTACTTTTTCAACAATTCCTCTAATTCTTACCTGACGACGGAGCGATTTCCAATGAAAACCTAAGGATGCTTTCATTGATTTTAAAATTTCTTGTCCTTTACAGCTTTCATAATTGGTATAGAAGACAAAGCCTTGGGGACTGTAGTCTTTGAGGAGAACCATACGAACATTAGGGAGTCCTGTTTCGTCAACTGTTGCTAATGCCATAGCATTCGGATCATTTATTTCACTTATCGTTGCCTCTTCAAGCCACTTTGCGAAAAGTTCAAAAGGTTTTTGCATTTGCATAAAATGATCATCTATTGGTATTTTTTTGCTCATAGTTTCTCCAAATATCAGTGAGCATGGGTGAGGCATTTTCTCATTTACTTTATCATCAAGAAGTCACAGTACCATTTTTCCTTATTTTCAAAAAGCCAATGCTATCGTGTATTTCTATGGTAGTTTAATTATTTTTACTTTAGCATAGACTACAAGGAGCTATATTAAATAAATATCTCATTTTATCTGGTATTTTAGTTTATTGATAGACATATAAAGAGAAAA
This sequence comes from Bartonella sp. AP20NXHL, assembly GCF_042196165.1. Classification (NCBI taxonomy): domain Bacteria; kingdom Pseudomonadati; phylum Pseudomonadota; class Alphaproteobacteria; order Hyphomicrobiales; family Bartonellaceae; genus Bartonella; species Bartonella sp. AP20NXHL. Next base: position 11,016 of record NZ_JBHIPV010000002.1, read on the forward strand.
GAAGAAATTATTCTCTAGAATAGATTGATGAAGTTATAAGGGTATTAACAACGTATCAGTTGATATTTTGAAAACGAAGAAATTGAAAAGAGGGCAATATGCGTGATCCCTACACGATTCTGGGTGTGGCACGTACCGCAAAATCGCAAGAGATTAAATCGGCATTTAGAAGATTAGCAAAGAAGTATCATCCAGATCATAATAGAGATGATGCAAAGGCTAAAGAAAAATTTGCTGAAATTAATCAAGCTTATGAAATTATAGGTGATAAAGATAAAAAGGCACAATTTGACCGCGGTGAAATTGATATGGAAGGAAAACCGCTTTATCAAGCCTATGGTACTGGTGAAAATTTTAGCAATAAACAAAATCCCTTTTCAGGAAGAGCAAAGGGATTTGATTTTTCCTCTTCAGGTGGTGCAGGTTTTGATGCGAGTGATATTTTTCGGGATCTGTTTGGAGGAGGAGGTAGCTTTTCGAATTCCACACACTATAACCGTCCCCAACAAGGAGCACATGTTCGTGCTAATCTTGCCATAACACTAGAGCAGATGGTTGGCGCAGAAAAGGTGGAAGCTGTTTTTCCAAATGGAAAAAAGTTAAAAATTAAACTTCCATATTATATTGAAGACGGACAGGTTATTCGTTTAAAAGGTCAGGGAGAAGAGGTAGCTCTTGGGCAAGCAGGAGATGCGTTGATAACCATTCAGATTCAAAAACATCCTCGTTTTCGGGTTGAAGGAAGAGCACTTCATCTTGATTTACCAGTTTCTCTTAAACATGCTGTTTTGGGAGCAAAAGAAGAAGTTGAGACGTTGGAGGGACGTGTGGTTTTAACGATTCCTGCGTGGTCAAGTTCTGATCGCGTTTTACGGTTGAAAGGGAAAGGGCTTCGTTTAAAAAATGGTACAAGAGATGATCTTTATGTGCATGTTCGCATTATGTTGCCGGAAGGTGAAAATGCCGCGCTAGAACAGTTTTTGCAAATGCAACAAGATTAATTTTAAAATTTTTATATATAAAAGCGTAGTTTTTGTTTGATTTTAAACCAATTGCTTGAAGAAAAAGTTGACCTGTGTCATAGGCAGATGAATAATATTAATTTTAAGTAACAATGGGGCAGTGCTGATGGCTAAGGGTAATGGTTTATTGTACGGTAAGCGTGGTTTAATTTTGGGGTTGGCCAATAATCGCTCCATCGCTTGGGGAATCGCTAAAGCGGCAAGTAGCGCAGGGGCAGAGCTTGCTTTTACCTATCAGGGTGAAGCAATGAAAAAGCGTGTTGAGCCTTTGGCTGAAGAATTAAAGGGGTTTGTTTGTGGACATTGTGATGTTTCTGACAGTGTCTCTATTGATACGGTCTTTAAAGAAATAGAGAAGAAATGGGGAAAACTCGATTTTTTAGTTCATGCTATTGGTTTTTCTGATAAAGATGAATTAAGTGGTCGTTATATTGATATCAGCGAATCAAATTTTATGATGACCATGAATATTTCCGTTTATTCCCTAACGGCTCTAACGAAGCGTGCAGAAAAATTGATGCCAGATGGTGGTTCAATCTTGACACTGACCTATTATGGAGCAGAAAAGGTTGTTCCAAATTATAATGTAATGGGGGTTGCTAAAGCGGCTCTTGAAGCGAGCGTGAAATATTTAGCGGTAGATTTAGGTCCTCAAAATATTCGTGTTAATGCTATATCTGCTGGACCCATTAAAACGTTAGCAGCTTCTGGTATTGGTGATTTTCGTTATATTTTAAAATGGAATGAATATAATGCTCCATTACGTCGTACGGTAACAATTGAAGAGGTTGGTGATTCTGCGCTTTATTTTCTTTCAGATTTGTCTCGTTCTGTTACTGGTGAAGTCCATCATGTCGATTCGGGTTATAATATCATAGGTATGAAAGCCGTTGATGCACCAGACATTTCTGTCGTTAAAGAATAAAGTTTGGTTTATAGGATTTTATTGGACAGCAGTAATTTGACCAAATTTAAAGTGGCTAAGAGTATTTGAGCGCAAAGAGCTACCTTGTGTATAGCATACAACATGCGTTGTCGTTGTAATATTTGACAGAGAAACGGATCTTTTTCATGTCGCATAATACATTTGGTCATTTGTTTCGTGTAACAACATGGGGTGAAAGTCATGGTGCTGCTCTTGGTTGTGTCATTGATGGTTGTCCACCTGGAATTATTTTTACTCTTGCAGAAGTTCAAGCTTATCTTGATAAACGCAAACCAGGACAATCAAAATATACAACGCAGCGCCGAGAACCAGATAAAGTAGAGGTCCTTTCAGGAGTTGTTGTTCAAGACGATGGGACGACATTGGTGACAACAGGTACACCAATTTCTCTGTTGATTCGAAACACAGATCAGCGTTCGAAGGATTATAGCTCGATTGCCCATCAGTATCGTCCAGGACATGCGGATTATACTTATGATATTAAATATGGCATTCGTGATTTTCGAGGCGGGGGACGTGCTTCGGCACGGGAGACGGCAGCACGTGTTGCAGCTGGTGCATTTGCTCGTAAAATCGTTCCTGGTTTGATTGTACGAGGAGCAGTGATAGCAATTGGTCCTCATAATATTAATCGTGATCGTTGGGATTGGTCAGAGGTTGATAATAATCCTTTTTTTACAGCTGATGCAGAGATGGTTCACATTTTTAGTGATTATATCAGTAAACTCCGTAAAGAGGGGACATCTGTTGGAGCGGTTGTTGAGATCGTTGCAGAAAATGTTCCGGCAGGTTTAGGAGCCCCTATTTACGCAAAGCTTGATCAAGATATTGCCTCGTTACTTATGTCGATTAATGCGGTAAAAGGTGTGGAAATTGGTGATGGTTTTGCGGCAGCCCGCTTGAGTGGAGAAGAAAATGCCGATGAAATGCGAATGGGAAATGATGGAAAACCGCTTTTTTTATCAAATCATGCGGGAGGTATTTTAGGGGGAATATCGAGTGGACAGCCAATTGTTGCACGTTTTGCTGTAAAGCCTACTTCATCAATTTTAACACCTCGTCGCTCTATTGATGTTGATGGTCATGATATAAACGTTATAACAAAGGGGCGTCATGATCCATGTGTTGGGATCCGTGCCGTTCCTGTTGGTGAAGCGATGGTTGCTTGTGCTATTGCTGACCATTATCTAAGACATCGCGGTCAAGTTGGGTGATTGAGAAGGTGAACAATGGCGTATGATGAAAAAAAAATTGTTTCTGCACTTAAAGCTTTTGAACACGGTGAAATTGTTGTGGTAACAGATGATGATGACCGTGAAAATGAGGGTGATTTAACTGTTGCTGCAGCGCATTGTACAGAAGAAAAGATGGCGTTTATTCTTCGTCACACAACAGGTATTGTGTGCACACCTATGCCAAAAACAGAAGCAAAACGGTTTAATCTTTCTCCTATGGTACCAGATAATAACTCTGCACATGGGACACAATTTACGGTTACTGTTGATTTTAAACACGGCATAACAACAGGGATCTCAGCACATGACCGTACATTAGCTGTACGTAATCTTGCGAATTCAAATGCAAGTGCGGATGATTTTGTTCGTCCAGGGCATGTTTTTCCTTTGATTGCGCATGAAGGGGGGGTGCTCATGCGTTCAGGTCACACAGAGGCGGCTGTTGATTTATGTAAATTAGCTAATTTGCCGCCGGTTGGTGTTATCGGTGAGTTAGTTAATGATGATGGAAGCGTTAAACATGGCGATCAGATTATGAAATTTGCGCAAGAACATCGGTTGCATATTATAACGGTTGCAGATTTAATTGCTTACCGCCAACGTAAGGAAATATTGATCAAAAATGTTGGAGAAATGCCTATTGAAACATTTGTAGGTCCCGCTATTATTCAAAGTTATCAACTCCCTTGGGAAGCCGTTCAGCATATTGCAATTGTTTTTGGTGATGTCCGTGAGGGGGAGGATATTCCTGTGTATTTACATCATGAAAACATTATAAATGACGTTTTTTGTCAAACTTCAGATATTATGGTGATGATGCGGCGTATGATGGAAAAAGAAAAACGTGGCGTATTTATTTATTTGCGTGAAGGATCTGTTATACAATCAACTATTGATATTCAAAACATGGCAAGAGACAGTTCAGAAAACCATGTGCAGGCGATTGAACGCGAAGAAGAATGGCGCAAAATTGGTTTAGGATCACAAATTTTAAAATATTTAGGAATAGGCTCTGTTATTGTTTATGCTTCTAAAGAGCGCCATTATGTAGGTTTGGAAGGTTTTGGAATTCGTATATCCAGAACAGATATTTTTTGAGGTTCATATGAAAAAAGAGATACAAGAGGGAGATATTACGACCTTAAGTTTCGAGCAAGCGCTTAAGCAACTTGAAGTTATTGTCGAAAATTTGGAACGTGGCGATGTGCCTTTGGAACAATCCATTGATATTTATGAACGCGGTGAAGCGCTTAAAAAGCATTGTGAAAAACTCTTAAGAGTTGCTGAAGCTAAAGTTGAAAAAATCCAGTTTTCAGAAGAAGGTTCTCCAGAAGGAGTAGAACCACTTGATGCTAAATAATATTAAATCTTTTTGGATATTTATTGTGGGACTTAAGAGATGCAATAACCTTAGTTTATAAACAGAAAAATTTATTGATTTCTTTTTTATATAATAATTTAAAAATGAGGAAATTATAGTTCATCTCAATAGAAAAGAGCATTTTTCAGTAAAAAAAGATGCAAAACTGTAAATAAGAGTAGAGAAGATGTATTTCGTTGCGTTTTCTTGAGTTAAGATAATAGAAAGGATTTTTTTTGTCTCAGGTCCTAACACCATTGCTTGACCGTGTTTGTTTTCCGCAAGATTTGCGGGCATTGCATGAGTCTGATTTGGTACAGTTGGTTGATGAGTTGCGGACAGCAACAATTGATGCGGTTTCTGTAACAGGTGGTCATCTTGGGGCGGGACTTGGTGTTGTTGAGCTCACTGTTGCATTACATTATATTTTTAATACACCAGAGGATAGGATTATTTGGGATGTTGGTCATCAAACCTATCCACACAAGATTTTAACGGGGCGTAGAGAAAAAATTCGCACATTACGTCAAGAGGGCGGATTATCTGGTTTTACAAAACGTTCAGAAAGTGTGTATGATCCATTTGGAGCGGGGCATTCATCTACTTCTATTTCAGCGGGGCTTGGCATGGCGGTGGCAAGTGCTTTGAAAGCAGAGACAAGACGCAATATCATAACTGTCATTGGTGATGGTGCAATGTCTGCGGGTATGGCATATGAAGCAATGAACAACGCTGGTGTTTTGAATGCGCGCTTGATTGTTGTTCTTAATGATAACGATATGTCTATAGCACCACCTACAGGTGCTATGAGTGCACATCTTGCACGATTAGTGTCTCGTCCTTCTTATCGTCATTTGCGTGAACGCGTAAAGATGTTGAGCGAAAAATTGCCAAAGTTTTTTTTGGATAAGGCCCGTCGTTCAGAGGAATTTGCGCGTGGACTTTTGGTTGGGGGAACTTTATTTGATGAGCTCGGCTTTTATTATGTTGGACCCATAGATGGGCACAATTTGGGGCATTTATTGCCTGTTTTTAAAAATGTTCGTGAATATCCTAATGGTCCTGTTTTGGTGCATGTTGTAACCCATAAGGGAAAGGGATATCCACCTGCAGAGGCCTCGTCTGATAAATATCATGGTGTTAATCGTTTTGATGTCACGACAGGAAAACAGGTTAAAGCATCAAGTAATATTCTACCCTATACCAAGGTATTTTCTAAAGCTTTAATAGAAGAAGCTCACCATGATGATAAGATTGTTGGCATAACAGCAGCGATGCCAACAGGGACAGGTCTTGATTCTTTTGCGAAAAAATTTCCTGAAAAAATGTTTGATGTTGGTATCGCTGAGCAACATGCCGTAACTTTTGCGGCAGGACTTGCTTGTGAAGGGTATAAGCCTTTTGTTGCAATTTATTCTACTTTTTTACAGCGTGCTTATGATCAAATTATTCATGATGTATCAATTCAAAAATTACCGGTACGTTTTGCTATTGACCGAGCAGGTTTTGTGGGGGCAGATGGCGCAACACATGCTGGAAGTTTTGATATTGTTTTTTTGTCCACTCTTCCTGAGTTTGTTGTTATGGCACCTTCTGATGAGCTTGAATTGATGCATATGGTGCGTACAGCTGCAGCTTATGATCAGGGACCAATTTCTTTTCGTTATCCGCGTGGTGAGGGGATTGGTATAGATTTACCGCAACGTGGTGAGTTATTAGAAATTGGAAAAGGGCGCGTTCTGCGTGAAGGGAATAAGATCGCTTTGGTTTGTTTTGGAACGCGGATGTCAGAAGTGTTGCAAGCTGCTGATGCGTTGGAGGTTGAAGGGTTATCTACAACGGTTGCAGATGCACGGTTTGCAAAACCTTTAGATAAAGATTTGATGCGTCGTTTGGCACGTGAGCATGAGGTATTGGTGACAATTGAAGAAGGGGCAATCGGTGGATTTGGAGCGCACATATTACAATTTTTAGCGCAAGAAGGGCTCTTAGAGCATGGTTTGAAAGTTCGTACACTACAACTTCCAGATGAATATTTGAATCACGGCTCACCAGAAAAAGTTCTTTCACGTATCGGGCTTGATGCTATGGGCATTGTCAACACGGTTTTTACAGCTTTGGACCGCGAGATTCGAACAGGATAAAAAATTCGAGTATGAGATGGCTGCCAGAAAAAGACTCGATATTCTTTTAGTTGAAAAAAACTTTTTTAAGACACGTTCACGCGCACGTGATGCTGTTATGCGCCAAACTGTTAAAGTTAACGGAGAAATCGTTTTTAAAGCTGGGCAAATCGTTTTTGATGATGCAGAGATTACCGTTTGTGATCCAGCGCAGAATTATGTTTCTCGGGCAGCGTTAAAATTGATTGCTGCACTTGATGCATTTCCAATTATAACAGATAAAGTGACAGCCATTGATGTTGGTGCATCAACAGGTGGTTTTACGCAAGTTCTCTTAGAGCGTGGAGCAGATCATGTTATTGCCGTTGATGTTGGGCATCATCAATTTGATAAACGTTTATTGGGCAACAGTGCTATAACGTTATTAGAAGGCTTGAATGTCAGAGATTTTAAACAGGAACATTTAGGTGGGCGAGAAATTGATCTTATCGTTTCAGATGTTAGCTTTATTTCGCTCAAACTTGCATTGCCTCCCGTGTTGTCTTTAGCCAAGAAGGGAGCCCAAGCTGTTTTACTGGTAAAGCCTCAGTTTGAGGTTGGTCGTAAACATTTTAGTAAGGGAGGAATATTAAGTCCATCAAGTGCTAAAGAAACTGCTGAGGCACTTTTTGTTTGGTTAAATACACAAACAGGGTGGAGTGCAAAAGGTTTAATTTCTTCCCCTATTACAGGTGGTGATGGCAACGTGGAATATTTACTATTCGGAGAAAAACAAGAGTGAATGACAATGTCATAATCGATCATATCGGAGTAAATGGTTATGGTATTGCTAAGATGTCTCACGGCTTCGTTTCTGTTCCTTTTACTTTACCAGGAGAGTGTGCTGAAATTACTGTTCATGGAAAATATGCAACATATATAGCATTAAAAGAAAAATCATCAGAACGCATTGATACTCTTTGTCAGCATTTTGGAGAATGTGGAGGGTGTACTCTTCAGCATTGGCATATGGATGCTTATCGCGTATGGAAACAACAATTGGTTGTTGAGGCGCTTAAAAATTATGGACTTAATAATGTTGTTGCACCTTTAATAGAATGTAAACCTTATAGCCGACGGCGGATTACTCTAACAGCATCCATGACCCCACAGGGGCAAAAAGTTGGTTTTAACCGTTATCTCTCTCATGAGATTGTAGCTCTTGAGGAATGCCCAGTAAGCCGTCCAGAGCTTATTTCTCAGTTGCATAATATCAGAGAGCTCTGTGCTTTTCTAAAGAGCTCTGCCAAACGGTTTCATGTTACGATAACATGTGTTGAAAATGGTTTAGATGTTGCTTTAAGCGGTTGCATTATACACCATGAATCACTTCGTCAGAAAATGATCAGTGCTGCTCTTTCATATGGGATTATACGTTTATCTGTTGACGGTGAAGTTTTGGTTGAACGAGAAAAACCAGAGATTTACTTTGGAGATGTCCGTGTTGAATTTCCTTCTGGTGGTTTTCTGCAAGCAACTTGTGAAGCGGAAAATATAATGGGCAATATTATTTTGACTCATTTAAAAAAAGCAAAGAATGCTGTTGATTTGTTTTCAGGGGTAGGAACATTTACCTTGCGTATGGCAAAAAAGATGAATGTTCATGCAGTAGAAAATAATGAAGATGCATTAAGAAATCTAAATACAGCAGCACGTTTTGCGACTGGTTTAAAAACGGTCACTTGTGAAAAACGTGATCTTTTCCGACATCCCCTTTCTGTAAAGGAACTTGAATGTTTTGAGAGTGTTGTTTTGGATCCTCCCCGTGCTGGTGCAGAGCAACAAGTACGTGAATTAGCGAAGACAACAGTATCACGTGTTGTGGCAATTTCTTGTAATCCTACTACATTTGCTCGTGATTTATCTCTTCTTGTTGCAGGGGGGTATACAGTAGAAAAAATCATACCGATCGATCAATTTTTATGGTCACCACATGTCGAAATTGTTGCTGTTTTGAGCAAAAAGAAAAAAAAGAAAGGTTGGAAACTTTAGCCTAATTTTTTTTAAAAGTTTACCTGAGTATTATTATAAAATCTCTCCAAAATTTATCTATAATAATAACCTTTTTCTCGTTGATCTAAGAGCACTGAATGTAGAAAGTGCTTTTTTATTATGAAATATAAAAGACAAGTTACCCCACACAAAAAAACCACAAAAAAGACGAATGGATTACGAAGAATATGTATCTGAATAAGCCTGTTCCATCGTTATATTTGCCATCTCCCAATGTTTCTAAAATTCTTGGTACTTGAGACGGTCCATAAGAAGAATCTTTAGTTCTTTCTTGTACAGTTTTTATCCATATAACTCTCCCTGCCTGTAATGTATAAACGAATGATTTTGATTGGTTCAACAGACACAGATTTAAAATGAGAGAATCTTACGGTATTCAAGGTTCTAATACAATATGAATAACGCTAGATTATCTTTATAAATCAATGCATTGTACCCCCTCACAAAATGGTCGTAATAGACGAGAAGGAAGCAATACGGGGAAGGAATGAGCAAGCTTATTCCTCTATAAGCGCAGTTCCACCGATTGTCATATTATTGATTCGAAGGTGAGGTTGGCCAACACCAACAGGGACATTTTGGCCAGCTTTTCCACACATACCAATACCATTATCTAGTTTACTATCATTACCAATCATTGTGATACGTTTCATAGCATCCGGTCCATTTCCAATAAGAGTTGCCCCTTTGATTGGTGCACAAATTTTACCATTTTCTACTCGGTATGCTTCAGTACATTCAAAGACGAATTTTCCAGAAGTAATATCAACTTGTCCTCCACCAAATGAAACAGCATAGATACCACTTTTAAGTGAAGAAAGGATTTCTTCAGGTGTTTTATCTCCTCCTAGCATGATTGTATTGGTCATTCGTGGCATTGGTGCATAAGCATAAGATTCACGCCGTCCATTTCCAGTTGATTTACCTCCCATAAGCCGTGCATTAAGCCTGTCTTGCATAAAACCAACGAGCTTTCCATCTTCAATGAGAACGTTATATCCTGAAGGGGTCCCCTCATCATCAACAGTGAGAGAGCCACGGCATTGTGGAATTGTTCCGTCATCAACAACTGTAACACCTTTTGCTGCAACTTGTTGTCCTAAAAGTCCAGCAAAAGCGGATGTTTTTTTACGGTTAAAGTCACCTTCTAAACCATGACCTACGGCTTCATGGAGCATAACACCAGGCCATCCGTTGGCTAAGACAACATCAAAAGATCCAGCAGGTGCTGCTTCTGCTTCTAAATTTGTTAAAGCCATACGTAAGGCTTCATCTGCAGCTTTCTTCCAATTGTCTTCATGAATAAATTGGTTAAATGCTTGTCTCCCTCCACACCCATAAAAACCATTTTCACGTCGATTGCCTTCAGCTACGACCACAGATATAGAAAGTCGCACAAGGGGACGAATATCACGAACCAAATAACCATCTGCACGTAAAATTTCAACATGTTGTAGCGAGCCGGAAAGAGAAACAGTCACTTGATGCAATTTATCATTTTTAGCACGTAAATAGGCATCAATTTTTTGCAAAAGAGCACTTTTTTCTTCAAATGATGGAGCATCAAGGGGATTATGCGGTTGATAAAGTCTTTTGTTTGTTTGTTGAGGTGCTATACTATAAGGCCCTGCATGATTATTATAGGTAACAGCTTTAGCAGCTTCACTGGCACGTTTGAGTGCAGCAGCTGATAACTCACTAGAGTGAGCATATCCAGTAGCCTCTCCAGCAACAACGCGTAGTCCAAATCCCATATCTTGATGAAATGAGCCGTTTTTAAGCTGCCCATTATCAAATAAAAGAGCTTCGCTTTCTGTGTACTCAAGGTAAAGCTCACCATCATCAGCATGATGAAGTGTTTCCTGTACAAGTGATTGCACTTTAGAGGAAGCAATATCAAAATGATCAATCAGCGATTTCATAAGAATTATCCTATTTTTATGGGGGCTTAGAAGATTTTTATCAATCTAATTTTAAGAATCTTTCAAAATATACGATGAAATTTCAATCGTTTAAAGTGTATTGATTTCACTCATGTTGGTAAGGTTGCATAGGCGTCGCCAAGACCATGAAGGTCAACAAAACCTCCAATCCCTTGTTCCGGAGTTGTAAAGATAAAATAGGTTGCCATTTTTCCTTTTAAAAAGAGCTGCAATATGTCTTCTTTAAGAAAGGCTTCAGCAACACAATTATCACCAAGACAACGACGATATTCCATTCTGCCCATATTTTTATCGTCAATTTTAATTCCAACGCCAGGACGTAATTCAACGCGAATCGGAACAAAAACACGCATCAAGGCACCTTGCTTTTGAGGAAGTTTATAAAATGTAACGCGCAAGGTAATATCTTGACGCCCTTGTGTGTGAACGTTTTGTACAACTTCACACTGCATGTTAGGTGTACCTGGTGGTAGAGAACAAACTTTTGTCCATGCACCATAGGTTTGTGGAGCAGGGACACTTTGCGCATAGGGTGTTTGTGCAAATGCATGACTGATAAAACTACTATAAAGTGTGTAAAAAACAGTGCCAATAAAAAAAGTTTTTTTGAGTAATTTATAAAGTATCACAGAAAATCCTATCCGACTTAACACTCACAACCATGCATAGATTTACATAAAAAATGAATTCCCTATAAAAAACTATAACACAAAATCAGTATTTACCCAAATATATTAATTCATAGGATATATTTTTATGATACACTTGTAATATGGGAAAGAACGTTGATTGAAAAAATGTGTTTTTATTGCCAGTATTTTCATCTACTTTTAGGGTATACGTGCGAAAGAGATATTTCATATTTTCTCAAAAATACGATTGGTCTTAATTGGTCATTTCCATACGCTAGATAATATTTGTCAGATAATATTGGGTTTGTGAATGACAGAAATGGAAAAGGGCTTTGAGTGGAATGTCAGTTTCAGAAAAGTTATCGGTTGTGAATGGTAAACCAACGCCACCAAAATCCACTATTAGTGATTATATCACATTATTAAAGCCACGTGTTATGTCTCTTGTGATCTTTACGGCTTTAGTTGGTTTGATGGTGTCTCCTGTTCCTATCAATCCGTGGTATGGTTTTTTAGCAATTTTATGTATTGCTGCTGGTGGCGGTGGTGCGGGAGCACTGAACATGTGGTATGATGCTGACATTGATGCTGTGATGGAACGGACTAAAAAGCGTCCCATTCCCATGGGTAAAATCAGCTCTCAAAAGGCATTTATTTTTGGCATGGTTCTTTCTATGCTCTCGGTATTGGTTATGGGGAGCTTCATTAATTGGTTTGCGGCATTTTTTCTTGCTTTTACGATTTTCTTTTATGTCGTTATCTATACAATTTGGTTAAAGCGTATCACACCACAAAATATTGTTATTGGTGGTGCTTCTGGGGCTTTTCCACCAATGATTGGATGGGCCGCGGCAACAGGGACAGTGAGTATTGATAGCTTTTTATTATTTTTGATCATTTTTATGTGGACCCCCCCCCATTTTTGGTCTCTTTCTTTATTTTCATCTCTTGATTATGAGGCTGCAGGCATCCCTATGATGCCTAATGTACGAGGTGAACATTCAACAAAAAAACAGATTTTATTTTATACTATTTTGATGGCATTATGTGCTGCTGCTCCTTGCTTTATTGGTCTTGGCGGAATTTTTTATGCTATTTTTTCAACAATTTTAAGCATTATCTTTATTTATTTTGCCTATCGTTTATGGAAAGCTGATACACATAATGAAACTATTTTGATGGCCAAAAAAACGTTTTTCTTTTCGTTACTCTATTTGGCAGCTATCTTTGGAGTTCTTTTGATTGAATCTCTTGTTTGGTATTTTATCGCTCTTTAGGCAAATAAAATGAAAAAGCAAATTTAAAAAGAGCTTTTCTTCAAGAAAATTCTGTAAGAAAACACGATAGAGTCTGTTCTTATGCAAAAGATGATATTGCGCGTTTTTTTACATTGCTTATTCATGTATAATAATAGGTTGTTTGAATATATAGCTAAAACTATAGAGATTAAGGATGATTTATGTCTGGACTTCCCCCTTTAACGATACGTCTTTGTGGTCCACGTGGATTTTGTGCAGGGGTTGATCGTGCTATCCAGATTGTTCTGCTTGCATTAAAAAAATATAGTGCTCCAGTATATGTTCGTCATGAAATTGTACACAACCGCTACGTGGTTGAGGGATTACAGCAACGGGGAGCTGTTTTTGTCGAAGAACTTGATGAGATTCCAGAAGAACATCGCAATCAACCGGTTGTTTTTTCTGCTCATGGTGTACCAAAATCTGTTTCAGAAGAAGCGCGATGCTATAATTTGTTTTATCTCGATGCAACATGTCCGTTGGTCTCGAAAGTGCATAAACAAGCGATACGACATCAACGTCATGGTCGTCATGTTATATTGATTGGTCATGCTGGTCATCCTGAGGTGATAGGGACAATGGGACAGCTTGAAGAAGGGGCTGTGACGCTTATTGAAACGATAGAAGATGCTTTGCATTATCAACCCAATGATCCAGATAAATTAGGATTTGTGACACAAACAACGCTTTCTGTTGAAGATACTGCAGGAATTATCGATATATTACAACAACGTTTTCCTACATTAGCAGCCCCAGCGGCTGAGTCAATTTGCTATGCTACAACGAATCGACAAGATGCGGTTAAAGCAGCGGCAAAGGGGAGCGATTTGTTTTTGATTGTTGGAGCACCAAATTCTTCTAATTCACGACGTTTAGTAGAGGTTGCCGAAAAGTCTGGTGCGCGGCAAGCTATTTTAGTTCAGCGCGCTGATGAAATTAATTTTGAAAACCTAAAATCTCTTTCTATTGTCAGTCTTTCAGCAGGGGCTTCGGCTCCTGAAATTATTATTGATGAAATTATTTCAGCATTTCGTGAGCGTTATGATGTCACAATAGAATTAGCTGAAACAGCGGTAGAAACGGAAAAATTTTTAGTGAGTCGCGAATTACGTGACGTCATTTTAACGTCTCAAGATATGGCTTTCGTCAATGGTCAAGCAAATAATGCAAAAAATGAAAATCAGAATACAAACATATCTACAACGAAAGCAGAATAATGGCCGTTTATACAGATATTCACCCAAATGATTTAAAAGTGTTTTTAACACGTTATGCAATAGGATCACTTTTGTCTTATCAAGGTATAGAGGAGGGGATTGAAAATTCTAATTTTATGTTAGAGACAACACAAGGGCGATTTATTTTAACACTTTATGAAAAGCGTATTTCAAAAGATGATTTACCTTTTTTTTGTCGCTTGATGCAGCATTTAGGACAGCGTGGAATTCCTTGTCCTCAACCTGTTATTCAAAATGATGGAATGATGATCTGTGAATTAGCAGGACGTCCTGCCGCTATTATTACTTTTCTGGAAGGAGAGTGGATCCGCCAGCCCAATATAGATCATTGTGGCGAAGTGGGGATGGGGCTCGCACAATTACATTTAGCAGGACAGGATTTTACACTTAGTCGTAAAAATACTCTTTCTGTTATGGATTGGAAGGTCTTGTGGCAACGTTGTCAAACCAAAGAAGATGCATTGTTAAAAGAATTTGGACAAAAAATTGAGTTGGAATTGGCTTTTTTACAGAAAAATTGGCCGTTCAATTTACCAATAGGCATTATTCATGCAGATCTATTTAATGATAACGTCTTTTTTGTGAATCATCGTCTTTCTGGGATGATAGATTTCTATTTTGCTTGTAATGACTTTTTTGCTTATGATTTAGCGATCTGTTTAAATGCTTGGTGCTTTGAGCCTGATCATTCCTATAATCTTACCAAAGCACGTAAGTTATTGGAAAGTTATCAAAAAATAAGACCATTGATTCCTTTAGAATTGGACAAGATGGTTTTATTAGCTCGTGGTGCGTCTCTACGTTTCTTACTCACACGTCTATATGATTGGTTTAATACACCGCCTAATAGCTTTGTTATTAAGAAAGATCCATGGGAGTATTGGCACAAGCTTTGTTTTTTCAGTAATGTAAATTCGCTAAGTGAATTAGGTTTTTAAATTTTATGGCAACTCAACAAAAAGTCGTTGAAATTTATACAGATGGTGCTTGCTCAGGGAACCCTGGAATTGGAGGATGGGGGGCAATTTTACGCTGGAATGGTCATGAACGGGAGCTTTATGGCGGTAAGGTTCATACGACAAACAATCAAATGGAACTCATGGCGGCTATTTGTGCATTAAAGGCGCTTAAAGAGCCCTGTTTGGTCGATCTTTATACAGACTCAGTTTATGTGCGTAACGGTATATCTAAGTGGATTGAAGATTGGAAAAAGAATAATTGGCGCACCGCATCAAAAAGTCCTGTTAAAAATATGGAGCTATGGCAAGCTCTTGAGGATGCTAGTTCTTGTCATACAGTCAGATGGCACTGGGTAAAAGGGCATGCGGGACATCCAGAAAATGAACGCGCAGATGCCCTTGCTCGCAAAGCAATTACTCAATATCGTGAAAATGGACGTTTTCCAGCATAATTGCTGTTTGGGAGCTTTTTCTTTTATCACGGAGTCGCAAGCGGGGTTGGCTGCGTATGGAATATGAATGTTCCACTTAAGGCGTGATCTTTAAAAGAAATTGTATAAAAAATTTTTTGGTTTATTTCTTCTGGTGCGAAATAGAGTGGAGCACTGAAGAGTGTATATTCTGCGTTATCACTGACTTTTCTTGCTGCTCCAATTTGCATTTCTCCTCCATCTAAAAAGAGAGAGGAAGGTGTAGTTTTGTTGTTATTTTGTATTTTTATAAGAAGGGTACTGTTATTTTTTTCGGCACTTATTTTTAGTGCATTCTGCATCATGCGGGGCAAAGAATCTTGCGCCTTTTTTAAGAAGGAAGCAGGAAGATGTTTATTTTTAAGAGCAGATGGCGAAAAATCAAAGTTAATAGTAAATGGAAGACAGATTTTATTACATAATCCAAGAGTGAAAGTACCACTTAAATTTTTGCTTGAACCAGAAAGATTGAAGGGCAATATTACTTTATCTTTATAACCTAATGACCAATCATTTTCTGTTTCAAAAAGCTGTGGAGTAGGATAGAAGATTTCATAAGAAATCTGTTGGTTGAAATTAAAAAATGGTGCCATGCCAGAATTACCTGGATTACGCCAGTAAGTTTTCCATCCTGGTTTAAGCTCAATTTCAATAATGCCTTCTCTTATTCCAGAAAGAGAAGGTTCAGTGATCGCTAATCGGATACGACCACCATCTGATTCATACCAAGATGTTGCGAAAAGCTGGAGTTTTTGTTCTGTTTGAGCATTTACAGGAATGTTAAGTAATTCTAAAACTATGAATGTTAAGCTTAAAGTAACTAAAAGCTTTTTATAAAAGAAAGTTGCGATATTTTGTAAATTTGTAAATATACGACTTTTTTTCATTGGAGTTTTATTTTCCTAGTGTGCTAAATGAACAAACTTTTATCATGTAAATTATGGAGAATAACAGATTAATGAAGCGGTGTAATGGCTTTTTAGGTGGACAATTACTCATAGCAATGCCTGGGATGAATGACAAACGCTTTATTCGTTCTGTTATTTATATTTGTGCGCATTCTAATGCCGGTGCGATGGGCATCATTCTTAATCAATTGCATCATATTGATTTTCCAGAGCTTTTGCTTCATTTGGGAGTCATAGACAGTGGCCAAAAAAAAAGTCTTTCTGAACCAATAAAACAGTTTCCAGTTCGCTATGGTGGTCCTGTTGATCCTTTGCGTGGTTTTGTCCTTCATTCAGATGATTATGCTTGTGAAGAAACTGTTTTTATTGCAGATAAGATCTGTTTTACTGCGACAATTGATATATTAAAAGCGATCAGTTGCGAACAAGGTCCGCAACATGCACTGGTCGCATTAGGCTATGCTGGATGGAAAGCGGGGCAACTTGAGGCAGAAATTTCTACAAATGGTTGGCTAATCAGTTCTACATCACCTAGTTTTCTTTTTGAAAGCGATTTAAGCTGCAAGTATGATAAAAGTTTAACACGCATGGGTATCGATCCAACTTATCTTGCTTCTGAAATGGGACACGCGTAGAGTTTTTTCTAAGCTTTTTAACTTTACACGTTATTTTATCCATTATGTTTTTATTTTATAAGGGAAATGGCTCTGAACGAGTGTAATTAATTCTTCTATGGCAATCGGTTTCGTCACAAGTGTACTTTGAACATATTTACAGCCTTCTTGACGAAGAAAGATTGCTTCTTTTTCATTTTCAACACCTTCTGCGATAATTTGCAAATTAAGATCTGTTGCCATATTAATGATAGACTTTAGAACAATTTTCTTCTTAAGAGAGTCGATTGAGATAAGTGAACGATCAAGTTTAACCATATCAAATGGATAACGTACGAGATAGGTCAGAGACGAATAACCTGTTCCAAAATTATCGAGTGCGAGATTCATTCCCAGTGTTTTAATTTGTTCAAGAAAGTGCGCTGATTGTTCAGGATTATTTCTTAAGACAAATTCAGATATTTCAATCATCAGACGCCCTTTGTGGAGCGGATGGCGAAGCAAAGCGGCACGCAATTGACTGATAAAACGAGGATGAATCATTTCTGCGCTTGGTAAATTAATTGAAATAAAGAAAGATTGTTGGGAAAACTTTTCTTGTACATTTATAAGATCAATAATGGCATTATCGATGATAAACTGTGACAAATCCATAACAATTTGTTCATTTTCTACGATTTTTATGAAATCAGAGACATTTAAATTTCCATAAGTGGGATGATGCCATTCTACAATTGTTTCAAAACCAATAATATGTCCGTCTGATAAATTAAGAATAGGATGGTAGAGGATTTTCATCTCATTACGTTTTATGGCATAATGAACATCTTTCTCCAGAGTATTATGTTCGAGACCCAAAGTGCGAAAATTAGGACGAAAAGGTTCAATATGGTTTCCACCCATTTGTTTTGCGCGAATCATCGCTAATTCACTATCATTAAAAATATCTTTAGCCGTCGATCGGCTTTCACTCCATGTAACCAATCCGATAGAGGTTGAAAGGATTATTTTGTTTTCTGAAAGTGAAATAGGTGCTGAAATTGTTTTGTGCAAATGATCTGCAAATGCTGCAATTTTTTGTGGTTCGGTTTCACTAAGTAAAATAATTGCAAAGCGGTCTGCTGAAAGACGCGATAAGGTGTCTTGAAAGTTAATGAGACGATTTAAACGACGTGCGATTATAAGCAGTACAGTATCCCCAACTGCTATGCCTAATTTGCGATTAATTTGGCGAAAATTGTCAAAATCAATCATAAAGACAGTCGGTCTAATTTTGATATTTGCTTTCGCTAAAGAGGTATAATTTTGTAGTCTATCAAAGAAAATTTGTTGGTTAGGAAGTCCGGTTAAGCTGTCGTGGATTGCATCATGCAATAAGCGTTCTTCGGATTTTTTATGGTTAGTAATATTGACAATGGTTCCAATGACACGTGTGATTTTTCCATCTTTTTGCATAGCCGGACGTGCACGAAGAGAAAACCAATGATAATAACCACCACCGGAAGAAAGACGAAAAATTTGATCAATGCGCCCTTTTTTATTTTTAAGAATGATATCCAATACAGCTTGAAAGCGTTCACGATCATCATGGTGCAAGGCTGAAATCCAGTTGCGCATAGGTCCATTGAGGTTATGAATTTCAGTACCAAAAAGGGTTGCCATGTTTGGATGTACAACAATACGGTCACGCTCGATATTCCAATCCCAAATAATATTTCCAGCACCCTTTGCTGCGAGTACTTGTTGTTCCAGGTCGGAAAATATTCCTTCATGGAAAGCGTCATTAGAAAAAGTTTGTTGCAGGACAGTAAAGCTTATGAGAAGAACAATGAGCACTAATCCCCCCGCTAATGCTGGCTGGATAATATCATTGTTTAAATGTCCAGCTATGCAAGCATAGGCTCCAACACACCAAAAGCTAATGAGCAACCATGTTGGAATAAGCATAATAGCGCGGTCATAGCTTCTGATTGAGAAATAGATGATTAATATTATACCAAGCACAGCGGTAAGGCCAAAAGACAAACGCGCAATTCCAGCTGCTCTGATGGGATCATAAATAGCAAAGGCTCCTAGACTGCAAAAGGCAATGGTCCAAGCGATAGCACCGTAACTAAAATGATAATGCCAGCGGTTAAGGCTGAGATAGGTAAAAAGAAAAATGAAGAGTGTAGCAGTAAGAGCTACTTCTGTACCAGCACGCCAGATTGGTTGTGTTGTGAGTGTAACTGCAAAGAATTTATTTAAAAAGTTGAAGTCAATACCAATATAAAAAAGCACTGCCCAAGCAACAGCAGCTGTTGCAGGAAACAGCCCTGTTCCACGGACGACGAAGAGAACAGTTAACAAAAGCGCTAAGAGACCTGATATCCCAAGAAGAATACCATGATAAAGCGTATAAGAATTAATTGCATCTTTATAAGCTTCAGGTTGCCATAAATAGATTTGCGGTAGATTTGCAGAGTTAAGTTCGGCCACAAATGTAACAACAGCACCAGGGTTAAGAGTAATACGAAAGATATCAGAGTTTGCACTAAGTTGACGATCGAGGGAAAAACCTTCGCTTGGCGTTATGGATTGAATCCTTGCTGATCCAAGGTCTGGCCAAAAAAATCCAGAACGTGCCATGCGGTAATGGGGGGCAACAATGAGACGATCAACTTGTTCATCTGTTGGATTTGCAAGAGAAAAAACTGCCCAATTTCCGGAAAATTTTTCATTTTTTGCCTGCACTTCAATACGCCATACAATACCATCTGGTCCTGGCGCTGTACTTGTTTGAAAAATAGAGTTGTTTGTATGGTGAATTTCAATTGCTTTTGAGAGATCAAGAGCAGCATCTTGAGAAGAAATTTTAACTGGATCAATTGCTTGTGCTGATGTAAGATGGACAAAAGAACTAACGACTACAATGAAAATGATGTCAATTATTTTACGCAAACTCTTCACAATGTCCCACTCTCAATATTTTAGGATGTTTAATTTTCATTTCGATTTTTGAGAAAAAACGTCCACCTTTTATAATTTATTTACATAATAAATTGTTATCACTTTTTCTTAAGTTGTGTGATTTTATATACAAATAAACCACATACCCATTTGCTCCAATAGAACTTGAAGCGAATGAAGTTTTATATTTTAAAAGGGCAAAGTTAAACCATAAATTTCCAGATTTCACGGATATACCTTCACTCATTAGAATCTTTATCACATGAAGTATGAATTGGGTAGTTTTGTACGCCTCTTTGCCCAATATTTCCAAAACTTATTTAATGAGAAGAGCTTTTGTGGTAAATTTTATGATAAAATATGTGATGTTATTGTGATGCTGCTTTGAAAAGAAGTTTTTACTTTAGCTTGTATGAAAGAGTTGACGTTAAATCATCAAAATTTATGAGGGGTCCTACAGGTCCGACAGCAGTTAGTGTTGGTGTGGAGTTTGTAAAAAGACGATGTGCTAAATCAGTTAATCTTTTAGGAGTAATGAGATTGAGGCGTTCAATTGTTTCCGATATTGGAATTGGTCGACCATAAAGGAGTATTTGGCGAGCAATGAGATGTGCTTGACTAGAAGGATTTTCCTGTGACATTGTCAGGTTCGCACGATATTGCGTTTGTGCTCGTTGTAGTTCATTAGCGTGAATATTTTTGCTGACCTTGGAAAGTTCATCAAGAATCACAGGAATAAGTTCTTTGAGCCCTTCTTGTCCGGTAGCAGCGTGAACACCAAAAAGTCCAGTATCTGAAAATCCCCAATGAAAAGCATAAATAGAATAGCATAATCCACGTTTCTCTCTTACCTCTTGAAAAAGACGTGAAGACATACCACCACCAAGAATGATTGAAAGAATTTGGGCCGCATAAAAATCACGCGCGTGATAAGCGCGTCCTTCAAACCCTAGAACAACTTGTGTATCCATTAAATCGCGATATTCACGAAAGTCGCCACCGACATAATTTGCAAGATTAGTAAGAGGTGCGGTTGAATGGGAGCGAAAAGTACCAAGACGACTTTCAACTTCTCGCACGAAACTTTCGTGCTTTACAGCTCCTGCTGCAACGACAATCATACGATCTGCACTATATTGTTTATTGATGAAATCATGGAGATCAGTAGATGTAAATGATTGAATAGTTTTAGCTGTTCCTAAAATAGAGCGCCCAAGGGATTGATGACGAAAGGCTGTTTCTGTAAAATGATCAAAAACAATATCATCAGGAGTGTCATGGGCAGCACCAATTTCCTGAAAGATTACTTGTTTTTCTCGTTCTAGTTCATTGTCGTCAAATTTTGAATGCATTAAAATATCGGCTAAAATATCTATAGCAAGAGGGATATCGCTTTTAAGTACACGTGCAAAGTAAGCTGTTGTTTCAATACTGGTTGTAGCATTTATTTCACCGCCAACATCTTCAATATCGGTTGCAATTTGAAAAGCAGTGCGGTTTTCGGTTCCTTTAAAAGCCATATGCTCAAGAAGATGAGCAATACCATGCTGTGTGGAGGTTTCATTGCGTGAGCCCACTTTAACCCATATCCCGAGGGCAACACTATCAATTTGTTGCATTGTATGTGTGGCTATAGTCAAACCATTACTAAGGCGACATATATCTACATCCATGTATTTACAACTCCATTAATAAGCTAAATACCTCATTGTAAAGGTATTAGAATATTCTTGATTTAAATTAATGCAGCTAACTTTAATAAGATGCACGCGATTTTAAAGAAATATAATCTTTTACTATTTTTTCATCATTAGCAAGACTTATAAAATGTTCTTCGTGTTTCATTACATCATTGAGATGAGATGGCCATGGAGCATGAAGGCCACAAGCGCTTTTAATCGTATCAGGAAATTTAGCTGGATGAGCCGTGGCAAGAACGATCATTGGAATATGCGGTTTTTTGTTTTCACGCGCTACTTGAAGAGCAACCGCTGTATGTGGATCAACAAGATAGCCACTTTCCTTATAGACACTATCAATTGTTTGAGCTGTTGTAGCCATGTTGCTTTTCCCGGCGGAAAATAGGGAACGAATATTTTTGAGTTGCTTTTCATCAAGAGTAAAGAGCCCCGTTTTTTTCAAGTTTTCCATTGCATTGCGAATCCAGATTGGATCACGATTGCCACTTTCAAAGAGCAAACGTTCAAAATTAGAAGAGACCTGAATATCCATAGAAGGTGATGTTGTATGGACTATTGGTTGTGTTTCATAAGTACCACTGGTCAATGTACGTACAAGGATGTCGTTATCATTCGTTGCGATGACCAGTTGAGCAATGGGTAATCCCATACGGGCTGCGACATAACCTGCAAAAATATCACCAAAATTTCCAGTAGGAACAGTAAATGAAACAGCTCTATCAGGAGCTCCTAAAGAAAGTGCAGATGAAAAATAGTAAACAATTTGCGCCATGATACGCGCCCAATTTATAGAATTCACACCTGAAAGTGCTCTTTTTGTACGAAAATTGTGGTCATTAAACATTGCTTTGACAAGGGCTTGGCAATCATCAAAATTTCCTTCAATGGCAATGGCATGAACATTTGAACATTGATTGGTTGTCATTTGCCGTTGTTGAACAGGTGATACACGTCCTTTAGGAAATAAAATAAAAATATCTGAGTGTTCTTTTCCAGCAAAAGCTTGTATCGCAGCTCCACCTGTATCACCTGATGTTGCAGCAATAATCGTTGCACATCTATTTTTTTCAGTCAAAACATAATCCATCAGTCGAGAAAGAAACTGCATTGCTACATCTTTAAAAGCTAAAGTAGGACCATGAAAGAGTTCAAGGATAAATTCATCTGCTCCAGTTTGTCGTAACGGACAGATTGCTGGATGGTGAAAGGTTGCATAAGATTCAGCGATCATATTTTCAAAAGCTGTATATTCGATTTCGTTATTCACAAAGGGCCACAGAATAGTTTTAGCAATTGTTGTATAGGACTGACCACGAAGTGCTCGTAACGCATCAAATGATAGCTGAGGAAATTTATCTGGCAAATAAAGTCCCCCATCATTTGCCAACCCTGTCATGATTGTTTCCGTAAAGCTTAAAGCAGGAGCTTCACCTCTCGTGCTGATATATTCCATAAGTCTTATCCTTTTTTTATTTCTGGCAAATTGGTGAAGTTATTTATTTCACGTTTTTCATAATATTTAAATTATTAAATGGATAGAGCTTCTTTTCTTCTTTTTAACTCAATAATGAAAGGAAATAGTCTTAAGCATTTTTATTTTTAAGATATAAACGTCAAATGTTCACAGAAAATCTGTTGCAGACGAAAATTTCCTCTCTATTATTCACTCACTTAAATTTTACAACGTATCTTCACTTGTGCACCTTCTAAAATAATAAAATTAAATAGATAGAATGGTAGTTACTGAAGAACTTTTGTATAAAACTCAATCATTCATAGTTATTTTATGCTCTTAATACTTTGTAACAATTACATCTGCTAAACCGAATGTTAAAATGATACATCTCAGAATTCACACTGGAAGATTTATAAGGTAATTTTATGGCATTTCGTGCGCAAATCTATACTTTGCATAATCTTTTTTTAGCATAATTTATCATTTTGTATAATAATAGATATTATATTTATGCTATACAGTATGGTAACTTAAAGTTTATCCATAGAAAACATACAACAGCCTGCTAAATGATGTGAAGCAGGCTGTAAAGTATTCTCATTTTTAATAGAAAAAATACTGAGTATCTTTGAATTATTTTCCTTTAATTTTTCCTATTGCACATCCGATTATCCCGCTAAATATGGACATAACAAATCCAGTCAAGAATCCAAAACCTAAAGCTCCTACTGTAGAAAAAATTCCTAGCGTAATTGGTTCAAACACTTTCTCAAATTTTCCTTCAAAGGCAGATTCACTTTTTGCTTTATGAGTGAAACTTGGGACATAAAGAGCCGCTATATCGATAGCTTTTTTCTTTCCTTGTTCTATTAAAGAGACAGTTTCCCATTGAGTATCATTGTTCAAATGATTGGCATGAACATTTATAACTTGTGAAAGCAAAAAAGAAACTGCTATTAAAATATTTAATACGTAAGTTTTCAATACTTTAATCATAATTTTTCACCACTACTTTTACTTTTATTTTAATCTGAATTGAATAGATTCGTCGGCAGAATTAGTGCACATTGAGAGAAACAGAAGCATTTAAAGCTTTTTTCATTCTTAGTGTGATAATTCATTAGTTTTTTGTCATCAACAATCGATCAACACAGAATATATCCATAGTTTATATTTCATATGAGAAGGTTTTATTCTGATGAAATTTCAATTCTAACGAGATTTAAAACACGATATTATTTTACTTATTATCCATCCTAAAAACATGCCTATCGTACTTGATGCATATCCAAGTGCCATCCCCATACCAAAAGCCCCGATTGTAAGAGGTTCAACGACCTTTTCAAATTTTCCTTCAATAGTAGTTTCATTACTCACTCCACGATTTAGACTGGGTCTATAGAGAGAAACGGTATGGACTACATCCTTTCTTTTCTGCTTTATTGCAGAAACAAAAGTATTCTCACGATGAGTACTATTTTGCAAAGAGTTTGCATGTACATTTACAACCTGAGAAAGAGAAAAGGCAGACATAATGAAAATACTTAATATATGATTTTTAAATAATTTAATCATAAGTTACCTCAAATATTTTATACTATATATATGCGTAAATTTATACTTTGGATATTTGGATATAATCTACAACATTTATATTTTGTAGAAAGATGAGCTTCATTATGTAATTATTTACAATAAATTATAGACACATAATGAAGCTAATATTCTAGAGTTCTAGATGAGGTTGAATTATTTGAACATCAATACTATGTCCTTTATCCAACTTATTATCGATCCTATAAAGCTCATTGCATATCCAGTAAACAATAGTCCCATTCCTATAGTTATAGGCTCAACGACCTTTTCTAATTTTCCTTCACCAGTTGTTCCATTTTCTGTTTGATAATTTACAGATGGAACATAGAAAGCAGTCGTAGAAACTACATCGGATGTCGCATATTTTACTTGTTCCATTGGGAAAACAGAAAGTTCCTCTTTTGGAGTATCATTTTTCAAATAGTTTGCATTAACATTTACAGTTTGTGAAATAAAAAAAGTGCTCGCTATAAAAATGCTTAAGATATAATTTTTAAATATTTTTATCATAACTTTACCTCAAATATTTTTAAGTTATATATGTAAGAAATATACATAATGTTTATGTATCTCACACTATATATAAGTTATATATTTCAATATGTATTTTTAGTCAATAATAAAAATACATATAAAAATATAACTGTAATTTTTTATAAACATTATTGTAAAAAAGTAACAGTAATAATTACAAAAATATTTTTTAAAAAATTTTATAAAATATCTTATTATGTGTTATATATAAAACAACACGTGGTTATCGTATGATTTTTATAAAATGATATTAATATTATTTTTTTTAATACAATTATAAATAATAAAGTTGATCAAACTTTTTACATAATAAATATATATAAATTTATTTATTATAGATATTATAATAAAAACATAAAAATTATGATGTATTTATAAAAATATTCTTAAAAATTAAAATATTAATGGACATGCTAAAATATTATTATTTATATGAGTTATTATAGATAGTCATTATTTTAATAATATGTGTTATATAGATATTATTAAGTTATTATTCAATGATTATTAATTGCATCATGATAGCATAATACTACTGCTTACTTAACTATTAATTATATACATTTATCTTATAGATAATAATATGTTATAGATACTAAAAAATATACAGCTCTCTCATAGTGGAAAGTAGAGCTCGAATTGGATAGAGATAAATGATATTATCTTTTTCTCGCCAATGTGAGCGGCGTATTACTATGATGCAAAGTGTATAGAAGAATGTCAATTCAGACATATTTATGAGTGCCGAAAGATCAGCATTGGATAATATTTTTCGACATTTTCTTCTTTCCAAACTGAAAAGCCGCTTTTATTTTTAGAAAGGGTGTTTTTCCTAAAGTTGGATTACTTTTGAAAAGATCTGATTTCATTGCTTATTTAAAAAGTCTATTAAGTGCTTTTGGAAAATTTTGAGCAACTACTGGTATCTCTGTACGTTGTTTAACATGATTGTATGTTTCATATTTAAGTGCTTTTTTAAAGAAACCGTTCTCAAGGTACTCAAGCCTATTTTGCAACGCTATATATGATGATAAAGTCCCATAATATAAAATTCTTAGGACATCAGAATTTTTGACGTTTATAAAGAAGAAAGATGGCAGTGCCATACACTTTGCTCGCTCCTAATGTTGCTACTAATTTTTGCCTTTTGAGATAATTCATTAAAAGGAATTTTTATTTCTTTAATTCAGCATATCCAGATTTTAAATGAGAGGATCTTACAATATTCGGTTTTTTTGCTTAATTTGAATAATGATTAATTATTGATTATAAATCAACATGTTGTCTGTAAATTACTTGGTATGAAATGTTTTTTATAAAAGGCACATTTTTCATAAAAATGTATTCTTTTTGTTTTTTGTAATCTTAGGGAGGTTGTACTAATTGATGCTGTTAAAATACTGTTTAAGCAGCAAAGTAAATAAGCCTTCAACAAGTTTACGAGATTTGGATTGAGCAAATATAAGCCCGTGTAACTCAACAAGGACGCTTTTATCATTTTCAATAAACTCTTGTGTTCCATAGATTCCGCGAATTTTAATATTTTTTTCCATGATCAATAGGCACATCCCTTACAATTTTACCATAGTATGTGATTTTTTTGATCAGATGAAAGAGGCTAGCAATTCTCACATCTTATCGAGCAAGGCATCGTAATATTCCTTTTTTGACAAATATAATAATTTATCAGGATGAGCTGCTGAGGTTGGGAGTGGGATATCGGAGTTGAGATAGATAAGCAGGGTTTAATTTTTATGAGTTGGCACCCCTGTTTTTTGCTTTTTTTAAAGCACGTGCAATGGTTAACAGACTTATGATTTCAATGAGGCGCTATATTTTTCCTTCACATTGAGATGCAATTCACCCGTGTCGTGATACGCATTTATTGAAGTTATTATAAAAGGAGCAACGAGAAGAGAAGGACATTTGAGTAAAAATTCTTCTTACAAGAGTTTACAAACTAATATATTCAAGAGATTTTTTTTATAATAGATCGCGCCATATTGCCATTGCTTCTAAAACTTCTCCTAAATGAGCATGTTTTGCGATAACTGTTTCTGCACCAGCTTCTGCAAGTGCATTAGAGTGGCCATGATAGCTATGTGATCCTCCCGTAAAGCCGATGACGCGCATGCCTGCTGCTATAGCTGCGTGTACACCATGAAGTGAATCTTCTATAACGATAGTGTTTTGGGGCTCTACTTGTAATTGTTGTGCGGCAAAAAGGAAAACATCAGGGGCCGGTTTCGTTCTTTTTGTTCCAACTTCAGGTGCTGAAAATATTTTACCTTCAAAAAGGTCATAGAGATCAACCGTGGTGAGCATCTCTTTTATATCTACGCTTTTTGCATTAGAGCAGATACAGTAGGGATAGCGTGTTTGAATAATTTCTACAGCTTCTCTTACATCATCAATAGCCCGTAATTTAGTTTTTATTTGTGTACGAAAAATATTAGTCATTTGGTCTATGAGATGAGCAGAAATTGGTTTTTCTGTTTCCTGTTCAACGTGTTTAAGAATATCGCGAAAGATAAGCCCTGCAAAACGCTCACTCAATTCTTCGGGTGATATTTCATATCCTGTTTGTTTGAGCAATTGTGATCCAATTTTTGCTGCAAGATATTCAGAGTCAACGAGAACTCCGTCACAATCAAAAATAATAAGATCTATCTGAGGCATAAGATATTCCTTTACATGTTACGAGATGGACAACTTTCATGAAAACGATATTGAGAGGATCTTATTTCATAAAAATAAGTTTTGAAAATGATTCTTAATTCTTTTACGAAATAAAAGATATGGGAACAGTACATTGAAAAAAAGAAAATTAAGGTTTCATTCATGTGAAAGTTTTTTTTTACTAAAAAAACAAAAACAATTATCAATTTTGTAGAATTTTAACGATACGTTTACGCTATTTTGTAAATATGGATTGGTAATGCGGGCCTATAAACTATTTTAGTTGATTATAGGGCAAATTTAGTTAATTTTGTTGGGTTTTTCATGACAGTTATTCAGCTTCAAAAAGATTTCCTTCGTATCCCCTCACAAATGCCATGGCGCAATAAAATTTTTAAAGGAGATTGTGTTTCCGTTCTAGAAAAACTTCCAAAACATTCTGTTGATATGATTTTTGCAGATCCACCCTATAATTTGCAATTGGATGGAGCTTTATACCGTCCAGATCATTCGCTTGTTGATGCGGTTGATGATGCATGGGATCAGTTTGAGAGTTTTGCTGCTTATGATGCTTTTACCCGTGCATGGTTGCTTGCTTGTCGTCGTGTATTAAAACCCAACGGAACACTTTGGGTTATCGGATCTTACCATAATATTTTTCGGGTTGGGACGGCATTACAAGATTTAGGTTTTTGGATGCTTAATGATATTATTTGGCGCAAGAATAATCCGATGCCTAATTTTCGAGGGCGCCGTTTTCAAAATGCTCATGAGACGCTTATTTGGGCCGTGCGAGATCAAAAAGATAAAAAGTACACATTTAATTATGATGCCTTAAAAGCGGCAAATGAAGATCTACAAATGCGTTCAGATTGGCTTTTCCCTCTCTGCACTGGAGCTGAACGTTTAAAGGATGATTCAGGGCGTAAATTGCATCCAACACAAAAACCGCAAGCGTTATTAGCGCGTATTATTATGGCTTCTAGTAAACCTGGTGATGTTATTCTCGATCCGTTTTTTGGTTCGGGAACAACAGGTGCTGTTGCCAAGCTTTTAGGGCGTGATTTTGTTGGGATTGAACGCGAGCAAGATTACATCGATGCAGCATGTGAGAGAATTGCGGCGGTTCAACCTTTAGCGCAACCAGAACTAGCGATTTTGGATAGAAAAAAAGCAGAACCGCGCGTAGCATTCAACAGTTTGCTTGAAGCAGGTTTACTCTATCCTGGAGAAGTTCTTTATGATCGTAAGAAGCAAGTATCTGCTATTGTAAGAGCTGATGGTACGATTATGCATGGTGGTGAAGCGGGTTCAATTCACGCAATGGGAAGAAAGGCTCAAGATTCGCAGAGTTGTAATGGTTGGACCTTTTGGTATTATGAGGAAAATGGACGGTTGAAGTCCATAGATCATTTAAGAATGATCATACGTTCACAAATGTTAAAAACGGGTGTTTTATGAACTAAGCTGATCGCTTCATTCTATTGACCACCAATGTACCTGATCTTGATTAAGATGGACGTGAGGGCGTTTTATGCCTTTCTTAGATGTTTTTTATTGACACACTAATCTCGCTTGTAAGCGGCAAGCGAGTATTTTTATGCTTCTTGTAGAAGAAATTAAAATGAGAAATTTTCACTCTATGTTCTAGTTTTAGTTCCAAGACAGTAAAATTTCAATATAAGCTTATAAAAATGAAATATCAGAATTAAAAGGTTCATTCAGAAGTTCCAAATTAAGTGCTTTTTTGAATACGTACATCTGTAAAGTGCGTAAAATGTATTTATTTATAAAGATAATTTAACGCAACTCATATTGAATTGCCCTCGGAATATCGTCAAGTTTTTTCATTTCAAACTTGTTCCATATTAAATCGATGAAAATTACTTGCTTGCATGTCATAAACGGGGTTGGCGTGTGAATAAAAATTGTTAACGAAAGAACTAAAAGTACCTCTTATGAACCGTTTCACGTACCAAGGGATGTTGAGGGGGCTGGTAAATATAACGATGGAGCCGACTTACTCCTTCATAAGCGAAAAAAGGATAGAACCTGAAATTTAAATTTAAGATTTTTAAGCTTTTCTATCCCTCCTTAATTCTTATCTGTAGAAAAAATTGGTTATTTCATTTTTTTAATTTTTCTTTTGCAGATTAATAAATAATCGCTAGAGATACAAAAGTCTCTGTTAGAAAACATTTTTATGAATAGGGAAGGTTATTTAAATCTGAAAGAATTGGGAAGTGCTACGGAAATGGCTTTTTTCATAACAGTAGGTAATGCTTCTTCGGTAAGATGTTGAATGTTACACCACCAACCATTTTCACAATTCATTTCATGAACATCTTCGGTATAGTAAACATCGAGTTTTAGAGAAAAGTGAGTAAAAACATGTGTAATTTGTCCCTTGAATTGCCAATTGGCAGTAAAGGGTGCGTTTTGGAGCCCATTTTCGTTGTTTATGCCAATATTGTTAGGAATTTGGGTCATTCCACCAAGGAGCTTTTGCGTCTGTCGTTTTTCCAAATAAATTTGTCTCTTTTTATTAAGGACCACAAAAGCAATACCTGTTTTTGAAGGGCGTTCTTTTTTAGGGGCTTTAACTGGAAAAGACTCCGGTTGTTGCATCTTTTCTGCTTTGCATAAACATTGAAGAGGGCAGGTATAACAAGATGGTTTGCGTGGAGTACAAATTGTTGCTCCCAAATCCATCATTGCTTGAGCAAAGTCACCAGGACGATTTAAAGCAGTAATTTTTTGTGTTTTTTCTTTAATTTCAACTTTTGCTTTTTGCAATATTGAAGTGATAGCAAAAAGTCGCGCTACCACACGTTCGACATTACCATCAACCACTGCTACAGGGTGGTTAAAAGCAATCGCAGCAATGGCTGCGGCAGTATAATCTCCAATACCGGCTAGAGTTCGCAATTCTTTTACAGATTGTGGAAATTGTCCCGCGTAGTTTTCAACAAGCTGTCGCGCACATTTTTTAAGATTACGTGCGCGTGAATAATAACCAAGTCCAGCCCATGCTTTCATGATATCATCTTGTGAGGCTTTTGCTAAAGAGAAAAGATCAGGCCATAGTTTTAGAAATTTTTTAAAATAAGGCTTAACTGTTTCAACGGTTGTTTGTTGAAGCATGATTTCAGAAAGCCAAACTTGATAAGGATCAGGACGGATACCTTGTTTTTGCTTTTCAGGGGTAATCCGCCATGGAAGATGTCTGTGATTTTGATCGTACCAAGCAAGGAGGTGCGAAGAAATTTCATACATGATTGCTTTCAAGCATAGGGAGATATAAAATGCAAAAGAAAAAATTATTTATTTTGTAATTCATGTTTTTTGCTCTTTTATTGTCAAGGCTCTGGTGAGAAAAGGCTTTTTATTTTGTTGATATTTCATAAATTGAGGAGGCAACAATTTCTAGATGAAACAAATGATTTTAATTTAGTAAGCGGTTGAACAATGATCTAAAAATGAGAAAACAGCTTAAAAAACGTATCTTTTATTCTCTTTCTGAGACGGTATACAAAATACTTGATCCAGTTTTACGCAAACGGACAGGGCTTAATGTAGCGCTTATAGAACATTGGCCACAGATTGCGGGCTATGATATCAGTGAACATACAATGCCGCTTAAAATTATTTGGAAACGTCGTGCAGATCAAGATGAAGTTTTTCAGCCAGCAACACTTGTTGTCGCATGTGAAGGATTTGCTGCGTTAAAATTGATGCATGAAACAGAGGAATTACTTCATAGAATTAACGGATTTTTTGGCTACATTGCTATTGATCGCATCAAGATTGAGCAAAGGAGTATGTCGGTTTTTATGAATCACTTGCCTCTAAAACCGCCTTTGAGTGAACAAGACAAAAAATGCGTGGAAAAAATGCTTGAAGGAATTGAAGATAAAAGCTTGCACCAAGCACTTTATAAACTTGGCTGTTGCATTTTCTTGGAAAAAAATAATAAATAGAAAGATATTTTATATATTTTTCTTTAATATATGAGAAAGCATTGGATTCCTATTTGTTAATAACAACAGAAAAGTATTATTTATGGTAAAATATCGTTCTTTTTTATCTTTCGGGATAATTTTTCTCTTCATAACGATTGTACAAAACAGTGTAACAGTTGCTTTAGCGCGTGATCCCAAACCAGTGGCAACAACTGTTGATATGGCAGAGCTTCTCCAATCGGGTAAAGTAAAGGATCGCTTTGAGGGAGAGGCGGATGCACCAGTCGTCATTGTTGAGTATGCTTCGTTGACATGTACCCATTGTGCGCATTTTTATAATGATATACTTCCCCAAATTCGTAAAAAATATATCAAAACAGGAAAAGTAAAACTTATTTTCCGAGAATATGCTTTTGATCCTCGGGCAACAGCAGGTTTTATGTTGGCACGGTGTGCACCAGAAGATCGCTATTTTCCTTTGATAGAAGTTTTATTTCAAAAACAAAATGAATGGGCTTTCGGAAAAAATGCTCTAACACCATTGAAAAAAATTGGCTTAATGGCTGGTTTTACAGATGAAAGTTTTACTGCTTGTTTGAAAAATCAGTCCATTTTAGATGAAGTAAATGCATCTTTTGAACGCGGTAAAGAGCTTGGTGTCACAGCAACACCTACTTTCTTTATTAATGGTAGTAAATATGAAGGTGCCATGAAAGTAGAAGAATTTTTTTCGGTGATTGATAGTTTTCTTAAAAACTGAATCTTAATCTTCCAGAAGATGGATAGTGATACTTTTGGCCATTATCTCCTTTGGAAGGATTAATATTATGCATTTATGAAGCGATATTGTTTTTGAGCCAATTTTGAATCAAATCATTGCTTTTAAATGAGCCTCGGTTGAATGATGTTTTGATGCTGATATGGGAGGATTTGTACAGTGAAAAAATGGGTTTATAGTTTTGGAGATGGAAAGGCAGAAGGAAGTGCAAGTGAGCGTAACCTTCTCGGAGGTAAAGGGGCTAATTTGGCAGAAATGAGTAATCTTGGTTTGCCCGTACCGCCAGGATTTACGCTGACAACAGAAGTTTGTAATTTTTATTACGCTCATGACAAATCATATCCAGAAGAGCTACAGGAATCTGTTAAGCAAGCACTAAGACGTGTTGGTGAACAAACAGGACGTGAATTTGGGAGTGAGCAAAAGCCACTTTTGCTGTCTGTTCGTTCAGGGGCTAGGGCTTCTATGCCAGGGATGATGGATACAGTGCTTAACCTTGGCATGAATGATGAGACTGTAAAAGCCATTGCTTTACAAGCCAATAATGAACGTTTTGCTTATGATAGTTATCGGCGTTTTATCCAAATGTATTCTAACGTTGTTTTGGGGCTAGACCATTCGTATTTTGAAGAGATTCTTGATGAAGCAAAGGCATGCAATGGTTACACTATTGATACAGAAATGACAGCAGATGATTGGAAGAATGTTATTATTTCTTATAAAGCCTATGTTGAAGAAAAATTAGGAACCCCTTTTCCACAAGATCCTGAACAACAGTTATGGGGGGCAATTGGAGCCGTTTTTTCAAGTTGGATGACGGCACGCGCAGTTACTTATCGCCGTTTACATAGCATTCCTGAAAGTTGGGGAACGGCAGTTAATGTGCAAGCTATGGTTTTTGGTAACATGGGAGAAGATTCAGCAACAGGTGTTGCTTTTACACGCAATCCATCGACAGGGAAAAAAGAACTTTATGGTGAATTTTTAGTTAATGCGCAAGGGGAAGATGTTGTGGCGGGCATTCGAACGCCTCAAAATATTACAGAAAGTGCGCGTATTGTTGCTGGTTCAAATAGACCGTCGTTAGAAAAAATTATGCCTGAGGCTTTTTTGAAATTATGTCAGATTGCGCAGAAGCTTGAGCAGCATTATCGGGATATGCAAGATCTCGAATTTACCATTGAAAAAGGTAAATTATGGATGCTTCAGACTCGTTCAGGAAAACGCACGGCTCGTGCGGCTCTCAAGATGGCAATTGAAATGGTTGAGGAGGGGTTAATAAACCGTGAAGAGGCTGTGATGCGTATTGATGCAAAGTCGCTGGACCAACTTTTGCATCCAACACTTGATCCTAAAGCAGAACGTTTTGTTATAGGACGTGGTTTACCTGCTTCTCCTGGAGCCGCAACTGGTGAAATTGTTTTTACTTCAGAAGAGGCAGAAACTGTGTCGGCGGAAGGTCGCAAAGTTATTTTGGTCCGTGTAGAAACAAGCCCAGAAGATATTCATGGTATGCATGCTGCAGAAGGAATTTTAACAACGCGTGGCGGTATGACAAGTCACGCTGCTGTTGTTGCGCGGGGGATGGGAAAACCATGTATTTCTGGTGCTGGCAGTGTGCGGATTGATTATAACACAAATACGTTGTTTGCCTCAGGAGAAAGCTTAAAAAAAGGTGATGTTATCACAATTGATGGTGGAAGTGGAGAAATTTTCAAAGGGAAAGTTGCAATGTTGCAGCCTCAGCTTTGCGGAGACTTTGCAAAATTAATGGAATGGGCTGATGGGATGCGACGTATAAGAGTTCGCGCTAATGCTGATACACCATCTGATGCCCGTATGGGGCGATCTTTTGGGGCTGAAGGTATAGGTCTTTGCCGTACGGAGCACATGTTTTTTTCTGATGAACGTATCGTTGCTATGCGTGAAATGATTTTAAGTCATGATGAAAGTGGTCGTCGTAAAGCACTAGATAAGCTTTTGCCAATGCAGCGTTCAGATTTTAGTGAATTATTTGAAATTATGTGTGGTTTACCTGTTACTATCCGCTTGCTAGATCCACCATTACATGAATTTTTGCCTAAAACGAAAGCAGAAATTCTTGATGTTGCAACAGCTATGGGGGTTTCTGCTGAAGTTCTTGCTGAACGCGCTCAGCAGTTGCACGAATTTAATCCTATGCTTGGATTACGAGGATGCCGTTTAGCTATTACTTATCCTGAAATTGCAGAAATGCAAGCGCGGGCGATTTTTGAAGCAGCAGCAGAAGCTGCCCAAAAATCTGGATCTCCTGTTATGCTTGAAATTATGGTGCCACTGGTTGCGCTTAAATCTGAACTCGATTTTGTAAAAGCGCGTATTGATCAGGTTGCTGAAGAAGTGATGAAAGAAAAGGGAAGCACTATTCAATATATGGTTGGGACGATGATTGAACTTCCAAGGGCGGCGCTTCGAGCAGATGAAATTGCTGAAACTGCTGAATTTTTTTCATTTGGAACAAACGATTTGACACAAACTACTTTTGGGATTTCCCGTGATGATGCTGCTCCTTTTTTAGCAACCTATTTTCAAAAAGGTCTTTTAGAGCAAGATCCTTTCGTGTCTATTGACCGTGATGGAGTAGGGGAACTTATTACCATTGCTGCACAGCGTGGACGTTCAAAGCGTGCAAAAATAAAATTGGGAATTTGCGGTGAACATGGAGGCGATCCTGCTTCTATTACTTTATGCGAAGAAAATAACTTAGATTATGTTTCGTGTTCTCCTTTTCGAGTACCAATTGCTCGTTTAGCAGCAGCTCAGGCCGCAATAGCAAAAAGGATGTAATGGGTTAATATTTTTTGTTGTATCGTTATTACTGAAATAAATTTTTATATATTCTTTTATTTTCTTTAATAAAGGGAATAAAAATGCTTCTAAAATGCACGATAAGTTATGTTACGCGAGAAAGTGCTTTTTTTAGAAGTTTATAAGAAAAAATATAAAGCAGGATAGACAAAGATGTATTATTAATACACTTTCTATTGAAGAACCTCTTGATAGAGAGAAACGTGTTATTGTGCAGTCAATTTACGCGTTTGCTTTTTTATGGGGGAATGAGCTCCTCACGCAAAATAGAATGCTCCAAACAAATGTATTTTTTTTGCACATCATGCTGTTTGAGATAGACATCTCTCAGTGGATGTCCATTTCACATTGACATTCGTGGAATGGGGATTATGTAAACTCCCCGTAAGTTTATAAACTCCACTATACGCTACCATCTTTACCTTTATGAAGGAATATCAAAGTTATACAATATGTTGATTTATAATGATATTTTTTTATTTCTTATATTGAACAAAAGCTGTAAATATCATAAGATCTTCTCATTTCAACTTCTTTTATAATGAATCAATCAAAACCATGTTTTTTGCATGTTATAGGCGGGATGAGCGTCTGTGGATAAAAAAATAAAGCAAGGATATGCCTCTTATGAATCGTCTCAAGTGTCAAGAGTTGTCACAAATTGAAGGTAGGTACAGTGTGTAATGGTGCTGGCTTGCTTTTTCACAAGTGTAAAAATAATAGCGCGCGCGCAGTAGGGGCTGCTATTATTCACGGGCGTTGTTGTGAAATGGTCTTGGGTGCTTTAAGAGATGTTTTTTTAAGAAAGCCCGTGAATGGCAATCCAAGTGTATTTCGTTTGGGACATTTTGTTTTGCGTGAGGGGGGAGTGAGTTCAAAAAGACATGTGATAAATAAAAGCATGAGGCAATAGGTAATCTCCATTATTTTAAAGATATTGCTTTAGATGTCTTTGAAAGGCGTAAAGCTGAATTAAAAGGAAATGGCAAAGATGAAAACTGGTTTTTACCTTAAAATTTCATATTCTTCCCAAATTAGGCTGTCTCCCTGTTTTAAGAGATTATACAAACAGAGATGCGCAATATTCTTGCCTCCATTTGGCATACAAAAGCTATAACAGCTGAGAAAAGTACTAAACTGTCTTAACATTTGTTTCAAATATACTGCTGCGTTAAATTTAGATGTTGATTTATAGGCAATATTAAACACACACGCTATCTTAGGAAAACAATGTCATAAAACACATAATTTTCCAGCAATAGATTGGAGAGAAGTGCTGTTTTTTTCAGATACTTTGCAAAACAACAACCATAACACAACTAGCTTTACGTCTACTTATCCTTACAGGTGTTTGCATAAATTCTTTGCATCATATTTATAAAGATCAAATTGACGATAATATATGGACAATTCGTGGTTCGATAATATGAAAGGTTTACGTGATACTACAAAAATTTCGTGTCCTTTTATCATCAGAAGCAATAAAAATGCTAGAACAAGCGCGTTTTCTATTTTGCAATATTTCTTTTTTCTGCAATCGGTTGTGGTTTTCTTGCAGCAAATTATACGGCTCAATATGTAATGTGTAAGAAAACCATTCTGATTGATTGAATATAAGAGGGCTTGAGATGAAGGAATTTTTGAGGGGAGCATTAAACAAACGAAAGATGAATTATCATTATAAATTAAGAGATTATTTTTATAATGTAGATGATTAGCTTCAATTAAATAAACCAATTTCACGCATTTTCATTAAAATTGTGTGATTAATTTTACCTGTTACAGGAAGATCAAATATTTTTTGAAACTGTTTTAAAGCTTCTATCGTCTTTTGATCTTCTATTCCTGTGACAATAACCTCTTCATTCCCAAAAATATGTAAAGCTTTTTGCACTTGTATAATATCTTCAACAGAAGGCTCTAAAATAGCTTCTTTTAAGTGTGTCATATTTTTTGTATTGTTTGTTTCTATTTCGCTTTGCTTAATTAATATCGCGATTTCATCTGTTGCGGGATTAGATAGAACATTCTTTTGCATTCTCTGAGCAGTTTGCTGTTTCCATAAAGTGATGGCTCGGCGTGTTTTAGGTCCTTCCAATCCATCTAAGGGTCCATCATAAAGGCCTAATTTTGCTAGTTCTTTTTGCTTTTCCAGCATGCTTGCTGATTGAGAGGATAAAGATGAATTTGTGTGGTTATGATTTTGAGAATGTACAGAAGTTACACGGGAGAGTTCTTGTGATTTTTCTTCTTTTTCCGATAAAGTAGAGCTCTTACCTATACTTTGAACAGAGGAAAATTTCATTTGAGTTAAAATATTTTGATGCGTTGTCATTTGCGAAAATAAAGCATTAAATGAAATAAATAAAAAACTAATGCTAAAAAGAAGAGATCCAACAAAAAATAAAGTATTTTTTCGCGTATAGAAATAAAGAGTTTTTGCACTCCAAAAAATAAAATGAAAAATTATAAGAAGAAGTGTTATAACAATACTACTATAGTATTTACGGTGTTTTACAGTTTTTTTTCGGTATGTCTTTCGTTTTGTTGCCATTACTTTTATTTTCAGTTGCGTTTATTTTTTACAAAGAAACAAATATAAATTAGGAAACGAATATGAATCAGTTCTTACTTCCAGCCAGAGAGAAGTGCATTGACATTATTGATTTTTCCTTTCAAACTCCTAAAATGAGCAGCTTCATTATATCAATTTATAAGTTGATAAATCAACAAGAGTTCTTGGCAACTTTTATTCATTTCATTTTGACAAGTCTTTAATGTGTATAAAGAGAGCACCAAATGATTAGCATTCAAGATCATTTTGGTGTTTGCAAACTGCATTATCACATATAATTATCTAAACAATAATGCCACGTTATTCTTCATTTTGGGGCATATGTTTGCCTATTATTTAAAATAAAATTGAAAATATTTGCCTATAACACTAAACAGATGACAATCATTATCTATTCTTTATAATTTACATATAGATGGTTACTTATCCATAAACGGTTTGGTAAAATATAATTATCTCTTAATATAATTATATTTTAGTGTAAATAACTTCGTATCAATTAAATTGATTTACAATGTTATAGAAAAACTGGTCTTGAGATCTTTAGATGGAGTTGTAAGAGATGCATCTATTGTTTAATATTTTGATCGACATGTTGATCATGTTTATGATGTGCTAGTAAAAATTTTATAGATAATATAAATATTTTATCGACACTAGAGTCAGAATAACAGAATTTTACTCTTTTTAGCTTTTTCAACTAAGCTAAGATGGTGAGCTATTATCTAAAATAAGTATGTACACGACATAATTATATCTCTCATTTTTTACCATAGTATGTTCATTAACATGATCAGCCTGTAAGTGTATAATTTTGATGTTAATTTTTTACTGAATAGACAATGTATCCTATTTTATACGGCGGAATTGTGCCATATTTATAAAAAAGCCAATGATATAGACCCAATACATGAATACTCAATTTTATAAAAAGCACATTTTATAAATTGTTTATAAAGCAACAGTATATAAAATGCTTCTTTTATTGTATTTACCACTGCGCTACATTGATTATCCATGATACGTTTTTTAATCAAATTATTATTATTATTATTTTTTATTTTTGTCATTATTTCATTTTTTGTAGCAGATCCAAGCAGTAATCATTCTTCTAGCCCCAAAAATAATGAGACAACAACGAGCGATGTGATTATTGCTTTTAAGGAAGCCTTAAATGATTTAGGCGCATTTTGTGACCGTAATATAAAAACCTGTAAAGTAGGAAAATCTTTTTTAAGTTCACTTGGCGAACGCGCATATTACGGTGCAAGAGCTGCTTATGAATATTTAGGGAACATATTAGGGAACAAAAATAATATCAGAGACTTCCCCTAATGTTTCTTACAAAATAGAAATACAAGAGTTCTTACAAAACCATGAAATGTTATCTTGAAATAAGGATTTTTAACGTTCTTCGTGTTATTTATGTTAGGAAGAATAAATATTTATTTTTTATAAGTGTATTCAAGAATGATTATTCAAACGAAACAGGACTAAAATAATGGCGGAAAAAATCGGTACTATTATAGAGAACTTTTCGCTTTTGGATAATTGGGAAGATCGTTATCGTTATGTCATCGAGCTTGGCTATGAATTGCCACCTTTTCCGGAAAGCGCTCGAAATGATGCTCACAAAGTTCCTGGTTGTGTTAGCCAAGTGTGGCTTTTATCTTCACGTAATAACTCAGAAGATCCAATATTGACGTTTCAAGGTGATTCCGATGCTCATATTGTGCGTGGACTCATTTATATACTTCTTGCTTTTTATTCAGGCAAAAAAGCTTCTGAAATTCGCAATTCTGATGCTCAAGAGCTTTTTGAAAAACTTGGTTTAAATGAAAATCTTACACCACAACGATCAAATGGTTTGAAATCAATGATTAAACGGATTCGTAACGAAAGCTATATGTAATCCCCTTGATAGAAATTGCTATATATACAAAAGCTTCACACAACACATGTATACTAAAATCAACTTTATACACGAAACCATTTTTTCGCAAAATAAGATTATTTAGTTTTTTTCCGTTTGCTTTTGCGTCCAAGACCCATTTCTTTGGCCAAAGCCGATCGTGTTTTTGCATAATTAGGCGCCACCATAGGATAAGAACTATCTAACTGCCATTTTTCACGATATTCCTCTGGCAACATTCCATAATGCGTCATGAGATGACGCTTTAGAGATTTAAACTTCTTTCCATCTTCAAGGCAAATGAGATAATCAGGAAATACTGAACGTTTTGGATTAACGGCAGGCCTTTGTTTTTCAACTTCGACTTCTGTTAACTCTAGATTCCCTGCTTTACGAAAAGCAGCATGGACATCAGCAATTAAACTTGGCACTTCAGTCGGTCGAATAGAATTATTACTCACGTAGGCAGCAACAATATCAGCAACCAATGTAATAACTAAATTGCTTTCAGTCTCTAAGACTGCACGATGTTCCATTCTTGTTTCCTTTAATTTAAAATTGAGTAATTCAAAATCGAGATATAGTGCATATACTCATGATATAAAGATCTCATGCACATGAGTTTCATATTGTACAAAAATCTTTTTTGTCAATTCAATTATTCTATAAAATTGCCAAAACACAAAAAAATCAAATAAATACCCATTTTTTGTCATAATATACAATAAGAAAAACGAAATTATTACATGCTAAAATATATTTTTAGCCTATAACATATCATACATAATATATAATACATCACAAATATAAAAAGATATAGGATGAAATTTATTTATTTTTTTGAGAACGTAAAAATAAAATTACTAATTATAAAAATATAATATATAAATTATTATTTTATGTTTTGAATACTTATAATTTAGTAAGTTTATTTTTAATAAATTTCAAATTTATTTTTATTATTTATATTTATTAAATTTAATAATAAAAAACAATATATATTACAAACATGACACAATAGCATTGTTTATAATATAAAACTATTCATTAAAACGACATAGAATATTTTTATTTTTTATAAAGTAATAATAATATTTATGATATATTTATTCATTTCTATAAAATTATGCGATTATACTGTTTCAAAAAAAATCAATTCTTTTTCTCATAGTTTAATTGTTTTACCAGTCACTTTCATTATAAAAGTGGTATTATATCCCTAGAAAACAATAGCTGTGATATGTAATGAACAGAAAGGTATTAGTTTAAAAATTATCATGGCACTATTTTTGCAAGTGAATAGAACTTATAGATTTGTACACTTGCATCAATAATTGTGATTCTAACATATAAATGAAGCTGTTAACATATTTTAATATAGGATTGTGTATGACTCGCACTTTTGCAATTCCTCCCAAAGCATCTAGAATCACTCATAAGGAAATATATCATGGTATTTTTCGTGATGATCCCTATCATTGGCTACGTGCGTCTAACTGGCAAGATGTTTTTAAAAATCCTAACTGTCTTGATCTCAATATTCGACATTATCTTGAAAAAGAAAATGCTTATCAATCAGCTCAAATGGCTGATACAAAACCACTACGAGATTTGCTTTTTACCGAAATGAAAAACAGGATCCAAGAGAATGATAGTTCTGTTCC
The DNA here is from genome assembly GCF_042196165.1 of Bartonella sp. AP20NXHL. Classification (NCBI taxonomy): domain Bacteria; kingdom Pseudomonadati; phylum Pseudomonadota; class Alphaproteobacteria; order Hyphomicrobiales; family Bartonellaceae; genus Bartonella; species Bartonella sp. AP20NXHL. The sequence continues at coordinate 52,468 of NZ_JBHIPV010000002.1, forward strand.
TATAAAACATGGTCCTTTTGCTTACGGATTCTCTTATGTTACCGGAGGCCAACAACCACATTATTTTCGGACACCAAGGAATGGCGGAGAAAAAAACGTGTACCTTAATGGTGACGTCTTGGCAGAAGGCAAAGAATATTTCAAATTTGGTTCAGTTCAAGAATCTCCTGACCATACACATGTGGTATGGACCTATGATGACAAAGGATCAGAATTCTATACAGCTAAAATTCGTAATTTTGAGACATTGTCTGACTGTATGGACACAATTACTGATACATCTGGTCAAATTGTATGGGATGCTAGATCTGAAGGTTTTTTCTATACTAAGATGGATAAAAACCACCGACCTTCAGAGCTCTATTATCACCAATTAAACACAGATCAATCACAAGATAAGCTTATTTTTCGTGAAGACAATCCAGGTTTTTTCTTAGATGTAAGCGGTTCTAAGCTTAATGATGTTATTTATATTAATATTCATGATCATGAAACATCCGAGATCTGGTTAATTCCTGCTGAGGCGCCTTTTACTATTCCCCAATGTGTACGGAAACGACAAAAAGGTATTGAATATTCACTTACAGAAGGTGGTGATGTCTTTTATATTCTGACCAATTTAGATAATGCAAAAGATTTCAAAATTATGGTAGCGCCATATACATCTCCACAATCAGAAAATTGGTCTGAGTTTGTCCCACATCAGCTTGGGTGCCTAATATTATCCCATGATGCTTATCAAGATTTTCTTGTCTGGATCGAACGTTTTGAGGGGCTTCCACGTATAAAAGTAATGGAACGTACCACTAAACAAGTTAATTCCATTGCTTTTACTGAAGAGGCTTATTCTTTAGGTCTGCAAGGAGTTGCAGAATATAACAGTCCAACTATTCGTTTTTCCTATTCGTCTATGACAACACCTGATCAAGTGTTTGATTATGAGATGAAAAGTTGTAAACGAATGCTTTTAAAAACGCAAATAATTCCCTCTGGGTATAATAAAGATGCATATGTAACACGACGTATTACAGCAATAGCAGACGATGGTGAGAAGATTCCTATTTCACTTTTTTATCACAAAAATACTCCCCTTGATGGTGGTGCGCCTTGTCTGCTTTACGGTTATGGTGCTTATGGGATCTCTATACCTGCCAGTTTCAATAGTAATGTACTTTCTCTAGTAAACAGAGGTTTTATTTACGCTATTGCTCATATTCGCGGAGGAAAAGAAAAGGGAGTAGAATGGTATGAGAAAGGAAAACATCTCTTTAAGCACAATACATTTACAGATTTTATTGCTTGTGGGCGTTACCTTGTAAACAATACATTCACTTCTCACGACCGGCTGATTGCTCATGGTGGTTCAGCAGGGGGGATGTTGATGGGAGCCATTGCCAATATAGCTCCACAGGATTTTGCTGGGATCGTAGCAAATGTGCCTTTTGTTGATGTCTTAGCGACAATGTTAGATGCTTCATTGCCACTCACTCCTCCAGAATGGGCCGAATGGGGGAATCCTCTTGAATCAGAAGAAGATTATAAGCTTATTGCTTCCTATTCTCCTTACGATAATGTCAAAGCTCAAAACTATCCCCCTATACTTGTGATGGCAGGATTAACAGATCCTCGTGTAACTTACTGGGAGCCTGCAAAATGGGTGGCAAAATTACGAGACCTAAAAACAGACGATAATGCAATTTTATTACGTATTAATATGGATTCAGGGCACGCTGGTGCAGCTGGACGTTTTTCAAAGCTAGAAGAAGTTGCCTATATCTATGCATATATTCTAAAGATAGCAGGAAAAGACTTTTGCTAATCCATAATACCTCTGTATGAAAGTCTCCGATAATTTATTGGATTATAGGGACTTTCATACACTAAAAAATTATTGAGACAGTTTAAAATTCACATTCTTCATAAAGTTTCAAAACATAGTCCCAATTAATTAAATGGTCTACAAAGGCTTCGAGGTACTTCGGTCGAGTATTGCGATAATCAATGTAATAGGAATGTTCCCACACATCGACACCCAAAATAGGTCGAGCATTGTGCACTAAGGGATTTTCACCATTAGGCGTTTTCATAATTTCAAGCTTGCCATTTTTAACAGCAACCCACGCCCATCCAGAACCAAATTGGGCACTAGCAGCAGCAATAAAATCAGCGCGGAATTTGTCGTAACCACCTAGATCAGCGTCAATAGCTTTTGCTAACTTTTCAGGAAGTTTTTGGCCACCACCATTTTTTTTCATCCAAAGCCAAAAGTGGTTATGATTGTAATACTGCGCTGCATTATTAAACAAACCAATATTTTTTCCAAAACTTTTTTTAACAATATCTTCAAGGCTTTCATTTTCTAAGCCTAACTCTTTCACAAAATTATTGGTGTTGGTAAGATAAGCGAGGTGATGCTTATCATGATGATATTCAAGCGTTTCGCGTGACATATAAGGCGAAAGGGCATCGTAATCATAAGGCAACGGGGGCAATTCAAAAGCCATTTAAAAATCTCCTCGATTCTAATTGTTAAGCTTATTTCATAAGCCTAATTTGCCATTTACCGCATTTAAAAGCAAATGTTGAATACCTAGTTTGTATGAAATAGTTTTAATGTCTCTCTTTTTGTAAAAGAAGCTTTTAGGAAATGTATATTCATCAATCAAAAAGGGTATTGGTCTACATAAAGATTGCTTCTGAAGATTTTTTACATCTATGAGTGGGTAATAAATATCATTATCTTTTGAATAAAAAGTAAATGGAAATAGCTATTATTCCTTGTTTTTGTATCTCTATTTTTTCAAATACCATATAAAATGTTTTTAATTTTTGCAAAACTCTTCCAGTTTATGGGTGTATCATAATGTTTTCAACAGAATAATAAGTGTTATTTTTTAGGAAATATTTTTCAATGTGCTTGATTTTATTTTATGGTGCTACCCATGAATAATATAATGTAAAAATTAGTGGACATTACCATCTTTATGCTTAATGCAAGAGCACTGCAGCACTATCATACACTTACCGGTTGCCAATGTGGTGACAGCTTTTATCTTAATTGAGCAAGATGAGATTTTAGATATCAAGAAAAGTAAATCATATGCAAATTTATTAGAATGAGTAAACTGCAAGATTTTCATTTTCTGTTCCTAAAAAATCAATACAAAGAGTAAAATAATTGGTGGATAAATAGTTTCTACTTGTGTTAAAAGCACAACTGTATATCAGTTTCTGCTACGAATTTGTATTGATGCAATGCCATACAAGACTCAGAAATTTTATGATAAAAAAGTAAGGTCTTTGATTTTCAGATATTGCGTCCAATCACAGGAATCGCTATAAGGTGCAGGATTCGCTATAAAGCGTGTTTTTTTGGGGTATAGCCAAGCGGTAAGGCACCGGTTTTTGGTACCGGCATTCCCTGGTTCGAATCCAGGTACCCCAGCCAATTCTAGTGAAATTAGTTAATCAAAGTTCAGCTTGAGAGTGGATTAGCCCCCTTAACCTCTGTGTTGCTATTCATAGCAAGTCTGGTAAGTTGAGAAACACTTATTTATAGTGGGTTAGCTCTAAATATGTTAAGGTTCTCTTGCTATAGCTATCGCTCAAAGAACTCTTTTAAAAGATTCTTTTCTATAAGACGAGGGGTAAATGATTTATGCGCACTTGCTTTAGAAAAACTATTTGGCTGGATTTTGCGCTCTATAGCAACACCAGCGTGCAATTTTTCCGTATCCCACCATCTTCATTACGTCGAACAGCGTAGCAATAATGCTGGTGGAAACACATGTCGCTGCATGTCACGTACCATACCAGAAGCATGTCCATAGGGTGCTACACAATCAATAAACCATACGTATTTTCCATTCTGCCAATTGACATCGGGTAAAAGCTCTCCCTTTTCAAGCATAGATTGATGATTTTTCTCATCTAAAAAAGCCCAAGTGATAAAGGCACAAAATTCTCCACGTTCATTTTTATAGAGTTTATATTGCCCAGTCTGTAAGGCGGGGCCTATGTTGCGTTCAATATCCCAGATTCGCCAGCGGCGGTATAAGGGAGATGTAAGCATTAAAACAACCATAGCTCCTAACGCTGTAAGAGGATCTATGAGTGATGGTGATGGATTTTCATTTACAGACATCATCTTTCCTTTAGAGATTGTTCTAAAATTTTGGTGATAGGTTCAAAGAAATAAGAAATGAGACGTCGTTTTGAGGTAATGACATCCGTTGTTACAGTCATGCCAGGGATAAATTTAAGTTGTTTGTTATTCAAAGTGATGTGATCTTGGTCAATTTTGATTAAAACAGCGTAGACACCATTAATTTCTTTATTATAGCGCGCTGTAGCGCCTACATTAACGACTGTACCGTGGATAACACCGAAACGTTCAGGAGGAAAGGCAGAAAACTTGATGTAAGCACGTTGGCCCTTTTCTAAAAAACCAATATCTCGATTATCAAAAAATGCTTCAATAATGAGACCACCCGCACCAGGGACAATGCGCATGAGAGTTTTACCAGCCTCTACAAAGCCGCCCAAAGTATGGATACTTAAATCATCGATACGTCCATCAACAGGTGCATAGAGTGATAAGTGGTCAAGATGGTATTGAGTGCTATCAAGCTTTGCTTTTAATCCTTGAAGATTCAGTTCTGTTTCACGCGAAAGTTGCCGATAGCGGGCGATTTCATCGGAAATGAGACTTTTCCGTTGTTGGCGGAGGGTGTTTATTTCGGCGGCATTTTCTTCCAAACGTCTTTGATTGGTTAAAATTTCATGCTCGACATTTTTAAAATCATGTAAACGCTCTAAATAAACGGCTTGGCTAATGACTTTTGTTTCCATCAGGCTTTTTGCAGCCTTTAATTTTCCTTGGCTTAATTGACGATCATCTTCCAACCTATCTAATTGCGCATGTTGTGTTGCACCGCTGCGCTCGACGCGGTCCGCCTGTGCTTTTAGCGCTCTTAATTTATCTTGGAGAGATTGAAGGGTAGCGCTAATGAGTTTTTCCCCTTCTATTCTTGCAGTCGTGTTGCCAGAAGGAGGAGCTGGCAGATAGGCAAGCCCTTTGGTTACAAAATCTTTATCCAAAGGATCACTTTCATGCAAAGCTGTTAAAATAGCTGTTGCAATTTGTGCTTGAAGGGTTTGTTGCGCGATATCTGCTTGAACACGTGCGCACTCATTGAGGGCTTCACGGGGATCTAATTGAATAAGGAGATCCCCTTGATGAACAAATTGCCCTTCTTTTACAAGGATTTTCTCAATGCGTCCTGTATTTTGCGCTTGGACCAGCTGAACATAGGTGGTGGGAATAACACTTTCTTGCCCCCGTGCAACAATCTCTGTTTTTGCGATAAAGCTGCCGATTACAATAAAGAGAAATAAGGTGACCAAAACAGCAACCACCATATGAAGCGTTGGTGACAAAAGGCGCAAATAGGGAGCTTTATCTGCCATTTTTTGCCTCCAAATCAGTAAAGTTTAAGACGGTTGCATGCTGAGGGAAGAGATCACGTTTGTGGGTAATAACAAGAACAATACGATCTTGTGAAAGTTTATATAAATGCTCAACAATTTGTGCACTGACAGTGTCATCCAATGCGGAAGTAGGTTCATCCAAAATAAGAAGGCTTGGATTTATCAGAAAGAAACAAGCCAAAGCCAAGCGTTGGCGCTGACCACCTGATAAAAAACCACCTTGCTCTCCTACTTGAGTATTGAGTCCTAGAGGCAACTGAGCAATCAAATCATGGCAAGCACTAACATATAGTGCAGAGTCGATTTCATCTTTAGTGGCATCTGGTTTAGCAAGAAGCATATTCTCAAGAATGGTTCCGGAAAAAAGGCAAGGATTTTGGGGAAAATACGCGATTGTTTCACGCACGCTACGGACATCAAAATTCTGTAAAGGTTGTGCGTTAATCAATATCTTCCCGCTTGTTGGGGGGAGAGTCCACAAAGGAGCTTCGCCAAGGTTGTTTTTCCGCACCCTGAAGGACCAAGTAACATAATTGGTTGCCCAGGTTGTAAACAGACATCAAGATGATTGATAATGGATTTATCTCCATAAGAAAAACAGAGATCGTTGGCCTCAAGATGAGGAGGAGCACTGAGTTGAAGAGGCGGCTTTTTTTCTTCCCATTCTGAAGGGGAGTTAAGAATATCGCCCAAACGAAGACGAGAGATTTTCAAATGCTGCCATTCTTCCCATAGGGATGCAAGGCTTAAGATAGGACCAGAAACATTTCCAGCGAGGAGATGAAAGGCAATAAGTTGTCCTAGTGTAATCTGGTTTTGAAGAACTGCCTGAGCACCAAAAAAGATAATAAAAATAGTGAAAAGATCACCAAAAATATGACTCATGGCTCCATTGAGAAGATGCAATTTACTAGTTGTAAGGCTTTGATCTAAACTACGGGCTAAAGTCTCTTGCATGCGTATTGTATGGGCTGGCTCCTTTACATGCGCTTTAATGGCTTCAAGATTGATAAAACTTTCAATGAGGCGCGATTGATGGGCGGCTTGCAGAGTGAAAGCACGGCGTAATTGGCGGCGCAAGAAGGGACCGACAAACGCTAAAGAACCCATTTGTAAAGGTAAAATGATAAGGACAATAAAGGTCAGTTTTGGACTAATGGAAAAGAGTGCAGCAATATAAATAATGGCAAACAGAACATTCAGTACGGTTGTGGCGATGGTTCCTGTTAGAAACCCGCGAATTGTATCAACATCTCAGATTCGCGTGAACAGTTTCCCCATTTGCCAAGTGCGTAAAGTGGGCAAGGAAAGGCTTAACACATGGGTGTAAATGCGCCGTCCAAATTCTAGCGTAAGCCGATTGGCTAAATAGGCACCTAAGTAACCTGAAAGAGTGCTAAGAGCCGTGCTAAACAGCATGATAGCAACCATCAAGACAACGATAGCATAGAGACTTTCAATACGCTGAAAAGGGGGAATACGGTCGATAATCGCTTGAAAAATAAAAGGATTCACCAAGCCCAGCAAACGCAAAACAACAGCAACGCAACTGAGTTCGATGACATAATAAATATATTTCTTTGTTGTTATTGTAAACCAAGAGAAAAGGATACTAGTTTTTCTTGTGAATGTCTCATTTGAATTTATAATTTTATTTAAGAGAAAGAGCGATTGATGTCGCATATTTAAACAGTATTGTAAATAGTATTATATTAATACAAAATATATATCTTGTATTAATATAATATAAACATAATGTATTTATTATTTATACAGTATTTTTATTATTATTTTTACAAATTATGTTTGAAATTTGCTAAAATGAACAATAATGAAATTCCCACTGTATCTTTGTGATACAGTTATTTCTAATAATAAAAGAATGATATAAATGGGTAGTTCAAGCTCATCACATGATTCAATTAGTAACTCACATCCAAAAAGTTGGCTTTTTCCAGAAGAAGATGATTGTAGCCCAGGCGCTCATGCCCAAGCAGCAGGTGCAGGCGGCATCATAGGAGACGTAATAGGAGGTATTGCTGGTGCAGTTGGAGGTCTTTTTTCTGGACCGGGAGGTGTCAGTTCTGGCTTTGTCAATGGAGCAATAGGAGGTGGACTAGCAGGAGCTGGTGACGCTGTGGTAGATAAATACAATGCATGCTATACGGCACCAAGTTGTGAAACAAGCGATTATGTTGAAGCAGCTGCCATACACGGAGGCATAGGACTAGCATCTGGTGCATTATTTGGTCCGCAAGTAGCACTAACAGGCGGATTAGGAGGAGCTGCTGACGGTTTGATAGATAAGTACAATGAATGCCATCCGAATCCAAGTTGTGAAGTAAGCGATTATGTTGTATCAACAGCCATAAAGGGAGGCGCAGGAGCATTAATTGGTTTATTAGGTGGTCCGGAAACAGCAGTCGCAGGCGGAGTAATGGGAGCTATTAGTGGTTTTAAAGATAAGTACAATCAATGTCATCCGTAAAGTAGAGGGAGGCTGTTTCTAATTTATTTAGAAAATAGCTAGTAAGATATTTCTGAGATCAGTGATATTGTAAACATACTTTAAAGCTATGGCTAAACTGATTTCAGGGATATTTTTGTGTATGATAATAGATATTTTATTTTGGATTTTTTTGTTATGAATACTTTTACTGGCTCCTTATTGGCAACGTTTATATGTGGATTTTTAATGTTTTCTTACAATAGATTTAAAGGTGAGAACTGGAGTATAAAAAGGACAACATTATCAACAATTAGGTTTTTTATATTATATTATGCTGCAAATTTATTAATTGAATATATGGGAATTTTAAAATAATATAAAATCAAGTTGTTATATTATTTTAAAATATAATTATAAGGTGTTATTTGTAGAGTTATTTATAAAAAATAAGTTATTATTTTTATATAATATTTATCTTTAAAAAAATGTTTACTGATTACATTGAGATAGATACTTTAAAATCAGTATTATCATCAAGAATTCTGTTTTTTATTTCCTATTTTAAATCTTTTTAATTATTTCAAGCATGGGTTGTTTTGAGATTATTATCTTTTGTATAAGGATTATCAATTTATAGTTTTTGAAAAGTGATTGTTTGCTTATGTATCATGTTTATTGAAAAATAGGCAATTGTTATGGATATAAAATGCCTTATTTCTCTTAGATTGTTATTCATCGTCTTGTGAAAGAGGAAGGGAAGCGATTTCCGTATCAAGGGCATCCATAAAATCGATAATAAAAGCAGCATTTGTCCCCAAATCTCTTGGCAAATAACGAGAAGCAGAACGCATATCAACAAAAGTTGTATCCCCTTCATCAGTTAAGCGTATCACGATATCCGAAATAAACCCAAGGTAAAAAGTTTTAGCTCTCGTTTCAATATAAAGCGCATTTTCTTCACCTTTAAACTCTCGTTGAGCCACAACAGGCCAATCATAGGCTGCTAAAACATTGAGAACAGATTCGCGAATACGATCAGGTGAACCATCATAACGGCGCCCCGATATTTCTGGCCATTGTGACATCTGTAATGTTTCTTGTTCAGTCAAAACACTTTTGAGCGGTAAAGCATCGCTGGGACGTATTGTGCGAAAAAAAGCCGGCGGGCTTTGTGTATCGGTAGAAATATCGTAAAGAGCCGGTAAGGTAAACCAAAGTCCAAAAAATAACATCAGTGGTGTAGCCGTTATTACCGAATAAATGATCCCTTTTAAAGCTTTCATTCCCCCTAGGGCTCCATAGACCCATAAGCTGTAAAGTGCTTTTAAAGCAAGAAAAAGAGAAATAATCACACAGCCGGTAGAGATTCCGATCAAAATTATGAAGTCGGTTACGTTAATGACGGAAAAACGTTGTAAAATGAATGAAAATAATAAAACAAAGAACGACAATCCACCAAATCGAGGGGACCATACTGCTGCTCTTGAAATGAACCGAACATATCTCTTCTTCATGAAGTTTTTCCCCTCAATTGTAAACTATAAGCCAAGTTTTTTCAGAGTGCATATCTTACAAAAAGCTTATGCTCATAAAACAAAAATAAAGCACTTATTTTTGAGGTCAAGGATGCATAATGTCTTATAAGTCTCCAGCGATTATTTTTGCACTTCATTGAAGGTAATCAGTATTTTTTCTATAGTTTATCATGTCATTGATGCGAATTTTATGGGAATGTTTGTAAATAAAAAGAAATAAACTCAAATAACAAGTTTTACGGTTGTTAGCAGCATATTTTTCTAGAACTTTACTCTTGATTTTCTCTTCTGATTGCTGGGAGTTTTTTCTGTCAGATAATGCGTAATCAAATAGGATATGATGATGTGCAATAGAGATTTCATTCTATCTCAATAAAAATTGAGGGATTTATAATCAGATAAATCTGAATTCGAAGATTCAATTAATAGAGAAAAAAGATAACCATTTTGATAGGCTTCATGTATTTTGTATAGAAAGTAAGGTATTGTACAAATGAGAGGTTACTCCGTTTTTATTCATAAAATATGCGGCAGGTCGCAGATGAAAGAAAAGCTTCACTTTCTTTTTTTGCAAGTGAAGAAGGGGCAAAAATACGTAAAATGACAAAACCTTCATTCAAATTTTTAGCAACCAAAACTGAATTGGCATTTTTTTTAGGTTTTGATTTTTTGAGTTCTATGATTTGTATTGGTTTTCCAATAATAAGATCGAGTGTATTATCAGGGGCTGTTCGGTCATTAAGGCTATAGAAAATAATTCCTTTGTGTGTGTAGGCTGCTAGTGACCAAAATTGTCGTGTTTTCAAAGCTTTTAAATGAACAGGTCCATTTTCAAGATTAAATCTGCAGACTTTAAGAAGAAAGAGTGGATCAGCAGATTGTTGAATAGGATTATCGGGAGTAAAAGCAACAAATTGATAAGGGGCTCCGGATTTTTTAAGTGCTGTCCATATATTATTTTGTGCCCAATAGGGGATCAGAAAGAGAACGCAAATATGAACGATAATAGCGCCAATGATTGCAAGAAGTGCGATATAAATGAATCTAGTCACAATTTATTTGTCCTGATGGGATTTGTTCTATTGATGGCATTGTAAGCTTTTGTAATGCCGTTGCAGAGATGATTGAGGTATCGTATAAGGTAAGAATAAGCCCGAATTCTTTTTGACTAACTGTTGCAAGCCAATTGCCGGCTTGCGGTGTAGGTGAAATATTGATGCGCAATGAGCCATCATGCTCATAAATAATAGCGTTCGTGTGGAGTTCAAAAGGTATTTCTTTGGATGAAGTATAGGGTTTTAGGGATTTGTCAGCTGTATAAAGGGTGAAAAGACGAGTTTCAGGGATGGTGCCTTTGAGTAAATAATGACAGTGGGGGTGGAGTGGACGCCCTTGGTTGTCTTGCCAAATCTGGAATTGAAGACCTTCAGTGCGTCCGAGTGAAACAATGCCTCGTTTGGTCGTGCGGGCGCGGGTATAAGGATCCATATTGGCGGTTCCCATTTTTGGATAAGCACTCCATTTTCCAATTCTAAAGCGTTCAAAATGAGGAAAGGAATTGAGCACATAATCGACACTCAGTTTTCCACATAAAATGGAAAAAGCGAAGATAAAAAAGAAAATGGTGATATTAAAAAACATCAGTGAATATCTTGAATTCAAAATGTTGAATCTCCAGTTGTTTTCACCTTCAAAGAAATTGCAGATGGTTTTTTCAGATCTTTGTTAATCAATCGCACAATATTCAATGTTTCAGGAGAAAGCGTAGAGGGTATTGGGGAAAAAAATTCAGAATCTGCATGGGAGGAAAGTATTGGGGGATGATAAGGAAGAAGAGAATCTTTAACACCATAGAGTTGTTTGAGCATAATATTTTGGTGTGCAGCAAGCATGATGCGTTGCCATATCATGGCAGGGACTCCACCCCCAAAAGCACGATTCATCGGTGAAAAGTTATCATTTCCCATCCATACCGCTCCAGTATAATTGCCAGTAAAGCCAACAAACCAAGCATCACGATAGGATTGTGATGTTCCAGTTTTCCCAGCGACAAGAGTCATGGGCAGAGCAGCACGCTTACCAGACCCTCGTGTTGTGACACCCACCATCATTTGGTTCATATAAGCAGCTGATTGTCTGCTGAGAACTCGGTGTAACTTATTTCCGTTATGTTCGAAATCCCATACCACATGTCCATCGATTGTTCTGATTTGCGTGAACCCATGACGATTACCAGCTATCCCGCCATTCGCAAAGACATTAAAGCCAGTTGCTTGATCCATGGGGGTCATGTTGGAAGTGCCCAGAACCATCGTTTTGTGTGATAAAATATGCGCGTTAATCCCCATATTCTTGATGAGATCTATGATAGGTTGGGTATCGCGGTGAAGATATTGATAGGTGAGATACACAGGGACTGTATTAATAGAAAAAGCTAAAGCTGTTGCTAAATCAATTTTCCCCAAATAACGGCCAGAATTATTTTTTGGTGTCCAACCTCCCCAATTGATCGGAGCATCTAAAACGATTGTCGAGGGAGAAAGTCCGTGTTCCAGTGCGGTTGCGTAAACATAAGGTTTGAATGAAGAACCAGTTTGCCGTCCGCCTTGTGTTGCTCTGTTAAATTGACTCTTTTTATAATCTTGTCCTCCAACAATTGCGCATACGGCACCGTTATTATCGAGTATAACAGTGGAAGCTTGTGTTACGCGATATTGTTGACCATACTGATGTAAATGATATGCAATTGATTCTTCTGCTGCTTTTTGAATATTTGGATCAAGAGTCGTTTGAATAATTAAACTATGGCTTGGAAGTTGATTGCGCATTTTTTTGACTTCCTCGAATGCCCAATCAAGAAAATAATCAGGCTGATTATTTTCTATTTGGGGAAGTGCCCTAGCAGGGTGGCGATGCGCATTGATAATCTGGCTCTTCGTCATAAAGCCACTATTAACAAGATTAGAAAGGACGATATTGGCACGTGTTTGAGCCGCAAAGAGATGACTATGAGGAGCATATTTTGTTGGAGCTTTAAAGAGTCCTGCTAACATAGCAGATTCACTTAAAGAGACATGACGTATGTTTTTTCCAAAATAAAATTTTGCTGCTGCGGCAATACCAAAATTGTTTCCTCCCATATAGGCTCGGTCAAGGTAAAGTTGTAAAATCTGCTTTTTGCTAAAATTTGCTTCTAGCCAAAGAGCAAGATAAGCTTCTCTGATTTTACGTGTTATGGTTCTTTCGTTTGTTAAAAATAAATTTTTAGCCAATTGTTGTGTGAGAGTTGAACCACCTTGCACCACACCTTTAGCTTGCATATTTTGTGAAATTGCCCGTGTAAGTCCTTGAAAATCAATGCCCCAATGATCAAAAAAACGACGGTCTTCTGTAGCGAGAACCGCTTTAATAACAGTGTCAGGCATTTCTTCAACGGGGACAGAGATCGCCGGCAGTGCACCACGGTGCCCAATGGAATTTCCATAGCGATCTAGAAAAAGAATGGAAAAGTTTTTAGGAGAAGACCAATCTGTTTTGGTCACTTCAAAAACAGAAATGCCCAAAATAGTGAAAAGAGTAAATCCCATCAACCCTAATGTCAGTATTTCATCGAGAACTTCAACGATAAAACGTTTCCATCCTTGAAGATGAAAATTTTGTGAGACGATTTTTGCCTTTTTCCAGAAAAAACTGTTAGCAGAACGAATGTGATAAAGCGCTGTGTCTAATCGTGCGTCTAATTCAATGAGAGCAGGACTGTGAAATGGCTTACGATGTTGCCCTTTCTTTTTTTTAAAAAAATCAAACATTTAAAGAGAGCCTATGGCAAAGAAATACAACCAAACAAATCTACAATAATTATATGGAGTAGAAGTATTTTTTTGCTATAGTGCTAACAGAGAAAGAGTTTATTTTAGAATTATTCATTTTTCGTAAGATAGTGTATTAATATTTTATTATTTTATTGAATAAATTTTATTCTCATTATTAAAAATATTTTTTTGATTTTTTAAAAATTTGGAGTAATGTTAATATGTTCTTCTGTAAGATAGAGGATAAATTATTTCCATTTGTGATTTTTAAATCGACTAAAAAAAACCATTATTTCTTTTATCCTTTATCAAGGAGAAGAGATGGGTTATTGAAATATTTATGATGAAAAAAAAATTCTTGTTCGTAATAATAGCAGCTTTTTTAGGAGCAGATTCTGTTCTAGCTTCTGGGTGTGCTGAAGTAGGTAAGAAGGCTGCCGCGCGAGAGAGCGGGGTTCTCGTCCGTTCAAAACCGGTTGTTCAGGATGGAAAGGACATGTGTGCAATTGTAGTTGTTGTACCAGCCCGTAATGGTGAAAAGTTACGTCGTGTTGAGTTTTTTGTTCCTGCTGATTAGTTTTTGGCAGATGGTGTTGTGATGCGTATCTTAATCGTTGAAGATGATCGGAATCTTCACCATCAATTAGTAGAAGCTGTAAGACGTGCAGGATATGTTTCCGATAGTGCTTTCGATGGTGAAGAGGCTTATTTTTTAGGGAGCACAGAGTCTTACGACGCGGTGATACTTGATATAGGTTTACCGCAGATTGATGGTATTAGTGTTGTTGAAAAGTGGCGTCAAGAAGGGCTCTCCATGCCTGTTTTAATGCTAACGGCGCGAGACCGTTGGTCTGATAAGGTGCACGGTATTGATGCTGGAGCTGACGATTATGTTGTGAAGCCATTTCATTTGGAGGAAGTGATGGCGCGTTTGCGAGCATTAATTCGTCGCACTACGGGACATGCGACAAGTGCATTATGTTGCGGAAATGTTTTGTTGGATACAAAGACGTCTCGTGTTTTTGTAGATGGTCAATTGATTAAACTAACATCTTATGAATTCAGACTGCTTTCGTATCTCATGCATCATTGTGACAGGGTCATTTCAAGAACAGAGCTTACTGAACATCTTTATGATCAGGATTTTGATAAGGATTCGAATACGGTGGAAGTCTTTGTAGGTCGGTTACGGAAAAAGCTTGGAGTGGATTTGATTGAAACTATTCGAGGAATGGGGTATCGCGTGAGAATGCTAGGTGATTAATGAATGTTTTTGAAGAGAATAATTGGTGTAGGAGGTTCTTTTTTGTAATTACTCGATCTCTCAGTTTACGTGTTATGATCTTATCAACATTATGGGTTGTTATTTCTCTTTTATCGATTTCTGCAGTAAGTATTTTATTTTATAAGCGTTCAACTGAACAAAGCCTAGAGCGTATCCTTTCTGCTCAACTCTACAGTCTTATTGCAACAGTGACGGTGTCATCGGAAGGTACTTTGATAGGAGGGGCTGGGATTGATGATATTCGTTATTCTGATCCAACAACAGGATGGTATTGGGAAGTTGTTGCGATATCCCATAATTTAAAAGGAAGATTGACATCCCCCTCATTGGGAACAGGCGAGATATTTACACCAAGTGATGTTGATATACCTTTTGACAATAAATTCTTTCGCTCTTATCGGATAACGGGGAACAATGGTCAAAAATTACAAGTGATTGAGAGTGATGTTGTTCTTGATAATAAAAATCATATTGCACGTTTTCGGCTTGTTGGGAATATCGATGAAGCTCATGCCCAGGTAAAGGAATTTACGCGAACTTTGCAAATTTTTCTTTGGAGTTTCGGTATCGGGAGTGTTCTTATTAATATTGCTATTATTTTCTTTAGTTTTCAACCGTTGAAGCTTATTCGACACGCATTGAATGATATTCGCGAAGGAAGAGTTCATTATGTGAATACGGATTTAGTAAGCGAAGTGATGCCGCTTGTACAAGAGATGAATGCTCTCATTAATAATAATCAGCGTATTATTGAGCGATTTCGCACACAAGTTGGTAATCTCGCGCATTCATTGAAGACGCCTCTATCTGTGATTATGAATGAGACAGATAAGATGCGCGGAGAAAAGGCTTGTTTGTTGAGAGAGCAAACGCAAATAATGCAAGCTCAAATCAATCATTATCTTCAGCGTGCACGGATTGCAGCACAATGCGATAGTATTGTCTATCATACGTCTGTTCGCAGTGTGCTTGAACGTTTGGTGCGGGTTATGAAAAAGCTTAATCCTGAAAAACAAATTCAATTTATTATGGATGTTGATGATATTGTTTTTTCTGGAGAGAAGGAAGATTTAGAAGAAATTGTAGGGAATTTGATTGAAAATGCTACTCAGTGGTCTCGAGCAAAGGTTTTGATCTCTTGTTGTTTAGAAGAAAATGTTGAAGAAAAAGAATATTTTAGTATCTTTGTAGAAGATGATGGTCCTGGTTTAACAGAAGACAAAATTGATGAAGCATTAAAAAGAGGGCGGCGGTTTAATGAAAGTAAACTAGGGGCAGGCTTAGGGTTAGCAATTGTTTCAGATATGGTCAGTGAATATGGTGGCAATCTCTTTTTATCACGTTCTGATTTGGGTGGATTGTATGCAAAAGTTTTGTTACCTAAGATGGGAGAATGACATATTTTCTTCTTAAGCAAGAAATGTCTATAAAGTTTATAAAGCAGTATTTTAGACAATACATAAAGAGTAGGGAAACATTGTTTTTAGTTTCTTTGCTTAATTGATATATATGATAGATATTTTATAATATTCTCCATGAAAAAATGAATTTTTATTAATTCACATTACTTTTCTCATGAAGAGGATAAAATGTAAGCGAGTTATTCTCTGTTCGTATTGGAAAAAAACGATATGCTCTTATTAATTTTTGCAGCATTTTTTCTGACTTTTCTGGCAAGTATTCTTTTTCTTTCACTACGTTTTGACGATGAGATAAAGAAAGAATGGACAGTTGAAACCGTAGATGGTTATAGAAGCCATAAGCGTATGATTGAGTTTAACAAGCTTTATATGAATTATAAAAAAAGAAATATTCTTAAGGCTTTGAGTATTTTGTTTGTTCTTCTGATGACATGGAGTATTTATGGGCTGACAGGCAATCCAGAAGTGAAAAGTTATTTTTTTAGCGAATTAATGGATAAGGATCCTAAAACTCTCAGTAAGCAAGAAAAGCTTATTCGTTTACAAGTGCTTTTTTTCCGTGCACCTCACGATGGCAAGCTAGCAGATGCGTTAGCGGTAGGGTATCTCGAAGAAAGCCTTTTTCAAGAAGCTGTGAATACTTATTTAGATGCACTTCGTTTGAATGGCGAAACAGCTCCAAGGCTTGTCGGATACGGTTTAGCATTGGTTGGTTATGAAGGGGGGGTGATAACGCAAGAAGCGCAAAATGCCTTTCAAAAAGCAGCAGATTTAGCCCCAACAGATTTTTATCCACGTTTGTTGTTGGCCGATGCATTGCATCAAGCAGGAAAAACTGCGCAGGCAGTGCAATTTTTACAAAGCTTTCTTGATACAATGCCTGAAAATTTTTCAGGACAATCACGTGTTAAAAAAATGATGATTCAGTTACGTGATTTATCGAGTGAGCATACAGAGAAAAGAAATCTTGCACCTATGTAGAAGATGTGCAAAGCTCTTAAAAAATAAAATATTGATACTTAATTATAACGTATTTAAACTTTTTTCGCAGAGTGTCTATGAACAGTCAATCTTTAAAGAGTTCTGCCTCATGGAAGGTTATTTTAGAGCAGCGAAAAAAAAGGCGCTTACTGATCATATTATTATGTTGTTTGGTTATGACAATTGCAGCAAGTCTCATAGTGTATGCAATGCGTCATGCGGTCAGTTTTTTTAGAATGCCCTCTGAAATTACAAGAGAAGATATTTTAACGGAGCGCCCTTTGCGTTTGGGTGGCTTTGTTGAAAAGGGAACCGTTCAATATGTTGGAGAGAGAGGCGTTATTTTTTTTGTAACGGATAACAAAAAACATGAAAAAGTGGTTTTCAATGGTGCATTACCGGATCTTTTTCGTGAAGGTCAGGGGGTGATTGTAGAAGGGCATTTCGATAAACAGGGCTTTTTTATAGGGATGCGTATTTTAGCAAAACATGATGAAACTTATATGCCTAAAGAAACAGCTGATCGTTTGAAAAAACATTACATTATGGAGAAATAATTCGATTGTGCTTGTCGAACTGGGTCATATTTTTTTAGCTGCAGCATTTTCAGTAAGCTTATTAGGGGCGTTTTTACCTGCTTTAGGTTTTTGGTGGAGAGAGCGTTTGTTAATGCAAACAGCTGTTCCTCTAACATATATCACTTTTACATTACTACTTTTATCTTTTTTAGTGATAATTTATGCTTATGTCGTATCTGATTTTTCTGTTTTGAACGTTGTTGAGAATTCTCATTCAGAAAAACCGATGCTCTATAAAATTACAGGTGTTTGGGGAAATCACGAAGGCTCTATGTTGTTATGGGTTTTAAGTCTTGCTTTTTTTAGCGCATTGATGGCTTTTTTTAGCCAACATTTGCCAGAAGATTTTAAGACGCTTGTTTTAATTTGCCAAAGTTGGATTACAACTTCTTTTCTTTTATTTATTCTTTTTGTATCCAATCCATTTTTACGCGTGAATCCACCAGCATTGCAGGGAAATGGTCTCAATCCTCTTTTACAAGATATCGCATTAGCAATTCATCCACCGCTACTTTATTTAGGTTATGTTGGTTTTTCACTTTGTTTTTCTTTTGCCGTTGCGGCATTGATTATGGGACATGTTGATAGAATTTGGGCGCGTGGGATTCGTCCGTGGCTTTTACTTTCTTGGTGTTTTTTGACATTGGGTATTATGGTTGGCTCCTATTGGGCTTATTATGAGCTAGGATGGGGCGGCTATTGGTTTTGGGATCCTGTTGAAAATGTTTCGTTTATGCCTTGGCTTTCAGGAACGGCTCTTTTACATTCTGCTCTTGTTCTCGAAAAACGAGAAATATTGAAAAGTTGGACTTTGTTTTTAGCGCTGCTTACTTTTTCCCTTTCTCTGATGGGAACTTTTCTTGTGCGTTCTGGGCTTTTAATTTCTGTTCATAGTTTTGCTGTTGATCCAGCACGGGGGCAGGCAATGCTTGCGCTTTTCTTTTTTTTTACAGGAGCGGCTTTTTTTCTTTTTGCTTTGCGCACCCCTATTTTAAAAACAGAAAGATTTTTTCAACCAATTTCACGTGAAGGGTTTATTGTTTTAAATAATTTGTTATTTACAACAATAACAGCAACAGTATTGATTGGTACGCTTTATCCTTATTTTATTGAGATATTAACTGGGCAAAAAATTTCTGTAGGGTCTGCTTTTTTTAACATTACTTGTGGACCGCTAATGGTTTTGCTGTTGTTGTTTGTTCCGTTTGGGACAATGATGGCATGGAAACGCGGTGATTTTCTTGCAGTTTTTGAACGGTTATGGTTTGTTTTTGTATTCGTTGGTATCGTCTGTTTTATAATATTCTATGCGGCATCTGTGCGTGATATTTTTGCAGTTTTAGGGATTGGGCTTTCAGCGTTTGTTTTTTTAGGCAGTTTAGCGGATCTATGGGGAAAGAGTGGATATGGCAAGAGAGCTTTTTCAGTACGCGTTAAGAGATTTCTTGGATTGCCATGGTCTACTTTTGGTGCAGCAATAGCACATATGGGATTAGGCGTTACACTATTTGGTATTGTTTGTGTGGCAAGTTTTGGGCAAGAACGTATTTTAATCATGAACATAGGGGATAGGGTGACGATAGCGGATAAAACGCTTCATTTTGATGCAGTGTATGATGGTGTTGGTTCGAATTATTCGACAATGGAGTTTTATTTTAAAATATATGAAAATAAAAACATTGTGGGTCATGTAACAGCCTCAAAGCGATTTTACTCAAGTCAAAATACATCAACAACAGAAGTTGGTCTGAAAAATCATGGCTTATCGCAGCTATATATTGTACCGGGACATATCGATAATCGGGGTCTTGTTGTGCACGTATGGTGGAAGCCTTATGTAATATGTATTTGGTTAGGGGCATTCATGATGGCTATGGGGGGATGTCTTTCTCTTCTGGGGTATTGGTTTCGCATTGGCATGTACAATAGGGTAGTGCTTGCTTTAAATTTTTGGAAAAGACATTGAGATGAAACAAATTCTTTGGATTGTATTTTTTTTAATTGCAACGTTTCCTTTTCAATTAGCAATAGCAGTAGAGCCGGATGAGATTTTAAAGGATAAGATTCTTGAAGCGCGAGCACGCCATATTTCATCGCATTTACGTTGTCCGGTTTGTCAAAATCAATCAATTGATGATTCAGATGCTGCTTTAGCACGTGATTTACGGCTTTTAATTCGGGAAAGGCTAAAAATGGGCTATAGTAATCAGCAAGTCACTGACTTTCTTGTTGAGCGATATGGTGAATTTATTCTCTTGAAGCCACCATTGAATAAAATAACTTGGTTTTTATGGTTCTCGCCTTTGATCATTATTATCACTGGCATAAGTATCATATTTTTCCACTTCAAACGGAATAATCATGCGTTATGTGAATGAAAAAGAACAGTCAAAAATGTCATTGCATTAAAAAAGATGTTACATAAAAGAAATCAGATCATTTGCAATGAGCATACAATCTTATTGTAATTATATTAGGGAATACTGAAACCTTACAAAACTTTAATAATTTAGACAGAAAACGGTAAGGTCTGGTATTTTATAAGTGGTCGGAATTGGAATAAAGGTATGATTGAATAGGAGCATAGAGTAAATGGTTAAAAAGGCTTTCTTTAAAACATTTGTCGCAGTGAGTTTTTCTGCGATATTGGAAAGTGCACTGTTTTTTAGTGGATGTACATCAAGCTTGTGGATGACAAAGGCTCATGCAAGTTCTGTATTTACTTCGTTAATGCAACAACAGGGATTTGCCGATATTGTTGCTCAAGTGAAACCAGCCGTTGTAGCAGTACAAGTAAAGAGCAATAAAAAGAAAGAAGATAGGTTCTTTAGCAACTTTTTTAGTGGTCCAGGACTTGATCAATTACCAGATCAGCATCCTTTAAAAAGATTTTTTAAAGAGTTTTATGATTTTGATAAACCTAAAAATAAATTTCCGCACCAATCGCAGAGACTCCGTCCTGTTGCTTTTGGATCGGGTTTTTTTATTTCATCTGATGGTTACATTGTGACCAATGATCATGTGATTTCTGATGGAACAAGTTATACTGTTGTTCTTGATGATGGTACAGAATTGAATGCAAAGCTCATTGGGAAAGACCCCAAAACCGACCTTGCCGTACTAAAAGTGAATGATAAAAGAAAATTTTCCTATGTTGATTTTGGTGATGATTCAAAGCTTCGTGTTGGGGATTGGGTTGTTGCCATTGGGAATCCATTTGGTCTTGGTGGAACTGTGACAGCAGGTATTGTTTCTGCACGTGGACGTGATATTGGCACTGGTGTGTACGATGATTTTATTCAGATTGATGCTGCTGTTAATAGAGGAAACTCTGGTGGTCCAACGTTTGATCTTAATGGAAAGGTTGTTGGGGTTAATACAGCAATTTTTTCTCCTTCTGGAGGAAATGTTGGGATTGCTTTTGCTATTCCGGCTGCGACTGTAAAACAGGTTGTACAACAACTTATTGAAAAAGGTTCAGTTCAACGTGGTTGGTTAGGTGTTCAGATTCAGCCGGTAACAAAGGAGATTTCCGATTCAATAGGTTTGAAAGAAGCCAAAGGTGCTTTGGTTACTGATCCGTTAAAAGGACCGGCAGAAAAGGCTGGTATTAAAGCGGGTGATGTAATTATTTCAGTGAATAATGAAAAAATTGCTGATGCGCGTGAGCTGGCGAAACGTATTGCAAATATTAAACCAGGAGAAATGGTAACCATAGGGATTTGGAGATCAGGTAAGGAGGAGAGCATCAAGGTTAAACTCGCTTCAATGTCTGAAGATGAAAGTAAGAAAGAGACTTCAAAATATTCAAATGGACAGAGTGATTTAGATGAAACATTGGAAGATTATGGTCTGATTGTTATGCCTTCTGATGATGGTGTAGGGGTTGTCGTAACGGATGTCGATACCGATTCAGATGCTGCAGATAAAGGGATACGCCCTGGTGATGTCATTGTGACAGTAAATAATAAACCGGTTAAACGAGTCTCTGATATTATTAACACAATCAAAAATGCTCAGCAGTTAGGACGAAAGGCTATACTCTTACAAGTGCGGACAAATGATCAAAATCGTTTTGTTGCTCTTCCAATTTTCAAAAAGTAAGGCTTTAGTTTGTAGGACAAATGTTTATTAAATATTTGTCCTACAACATAATAAAATAATGGAGATACGTTTTATGAAGATACTCGTTATTGAAGATGATCATGAGACGGGGCATTATCTCGAAAAAGCTTTTTTGGAAGTAGGGCATTCCGTTGATGTTGCTTATGATGGGGATACGGGATATGCTTTAGCAACCACGGAAAATTATGACGTTATGGTTGTTGACCGAATGCTTTTACATCGTGATGGTCTTTCTATTATTGCTGAATTGCGCGCTAAAGGCAATGAAACACCGGTTCTTATCCTGTCTGCTTTAGGGCAAGTTAATGATCGTGTAACGGGGCTGCGTGCAGGGGGAGATGATTATTTGACAAAGCCTTATGCTTTTTCTGAACTTCTTGCGCGTGTTGAAGTTTTACAACGGCGGAAAAATCCTAAAGAAGCAGAAACTGTTTACTGTGTAGGTAATCTTGAGCTTGATCGGTTAGCACATACGGTAAAACGAGGTGATAGAAACATTCTATTGCAACCACGAGAGTTTCGTTTACTTGAATATTTGATGCGTTATGCCGGGCAGGTTGTTACACGCACTATGCTTTTGGAAAATGTTTGGAATTACCATTTTGATCCACAAACGAATGTCATTGATGTCCATATCTCCCGTTTGAGAGCCAAAATTGAAAAAGATTTTGATGTTCCCCTTCTTCATACAGTGCGTGGAGCTGGATATATGCTGAAAGTACCAGATAACAAAGCATGAATCGTTTGATTAATATAATGCGCACGACAGCGCTAAGGCTTTCAGCACTTTACATTTTATTGTTTGGATTGGTGGCAACAGGACTTTCTATTTATATGACGGCATTTTCTGCTTCATTGTTAACAGAGCAAACTGAACAGGCTTTACATGAAGAATTAAAGTATATTGAAAATGCTTATAATTATGGGGGATTATCCTTATTAATGCGCACTATTGATTATCGTTCAAGACAACCAGGAGCATTTCTTTATCTTGTCACGGATTCTATGGGGCGTATTTTAGCAGGAAATGTAGCACGTATTGAATTAGGTCTTTTGAATCAGAGTGGTTTTATTTCTACCTCTTTTTTATATTCCCGTTTTGGAGAACATGGCAAAACAAGTGAACATCGCGCTTTGGCGGTTATTGTTGATTTACCTAATGCTATGAAGATTCTTATAGGACGTGATTTGGATGAGCCAGAACGTTTTGCTGTTGTTATTCGCAAAGCTGTGATCATTGCACTTGCTGCAATGGTTGGAGGCGCTTTACTCATATGGTTTTTTGTTGGCAGGAGAGCTTTACAAAGGATTGATCATGTAACGGCTGCATCACAGCGCTTGATGGATGGTGACTTCAGTGGGCGTTTACCTGTCTCTGGAGTAGGGGATGAGTTTGATCGATTGTCAACCAATCTTAATGTTATGTTAGACCGCATTGAAGAGTTAAATATTGGTTTACGTCAAGTATCAGATAATATTGCTCATGACCTGAAAACGCCGTTAACGCGTCTTAGAAATCGTGCTGAAGAAGCACTTTCAGGAAATAAGACAAAGCTTGAATATCGTCAGGTCCTTGATAGGGTTATTGCAGAATCAGATCAACTTATTTGTACGTTCAATGCAATTTTAATGATTTCACGTATTGAGGCCAGCAGTGCAATTGAGCATCTTGAAATGATGAATATGAAACTGATCCTTGAGGATGCTGTTGAGATTTACGAACCTTTTGCTGAAGAGTCAGGTGTTTTACTTCGGTTGGGGAATATATTTGATAAAGAGCTTAAGTTGAATCGTGAGCTTGTTGCACAATCAATTTTTAATCTTATAGATAATGCCATTAAATATGCGTCTAAAGGTGAAAGGAAAGCGGAGGTTTGCTTATCAATGGAATATCGTGATGAACATTTATTAGTTGTTGTGAGCGATAATGGACCAGGAATAGCAGAGGATAAACGTGAAAAAGTGACAGAACGATTTGTTCGTCTTGAAGAAAGCCGCACACAACCTGGGTTTGGGATTGGGTTAAGTATAGCAAAAGCAGTTATGAAGCTTCACGGGGGTGAATTGTTACTTGAAAATGCAAATCCAGGGCTTAGGGCTGTTTTGTTATTTCCTTAAAGATATTTTTCTTCACTTTTCTCTTTTCATACGTAACAACTATTTTAAAAGTATAAAGCAGTAGAAAGGAAAGCAAAATGCTTTTCAAGGGAGCGCAGACGAAACAAGCTTTTTTAAAAACACAGCTTCTCCCTTTATGCCCTCTCGATAAAAGTAGTTCCCAATGGTTAAAAGACATGGAAGAACAAGCAAGGAAAGAAGGTTTAGAATCGCTTATTTCCATCATTTCAGAGAGTGGAACGCAGATTGATTTTATCAGTTCGGTTATGACCTTATCTCCTTTTTTGCGTGAGGTTTTAATTGCCAATCCATCATATCTTAGTGCTTTATTAAATGTTGATGTAGAAACAAGGCTGAGCGAAATTATAGATGATATTACGGCTATCGATAAGGATGAAACTATAAATGAAACTTCATTGATGGCTGCTTTAAGGCGCAAAAAACGAGAAGCGCATGTTCTCATTGCTTTAGCTGATTTGGGAGGTGTTTTTACTTACGAAGTTTCATGTGCTTGGTTGACACGTTTGGGCGAAGCAGCATTAAGTGTAGCACTACGTTTTCTATTAAGAGAAGCGCATGATCATGGTAAGATCAATTTATTAAGCCGTGAGAATCCAGAAAAAGACTGTGGTTTAATTATTTTAGGGATGGGAAAGTTAGGAGCAGGGGAACTTAATTATTCTTCTGATATTGATCTTATTGTTTTCATTGATGAAACATCACCTCATATTGGTAATCTTTCTGAAAGTGTTGACGTATTTTCTAAAATGGTACGCCGATTAATCCGTATCATTCAAGAACGCACTGCGGAAGGATATGTTTTTCGTCTTGATTTTCGTCTTCGTCCAGATCCAGGTTCAACCCCTTTGGCCTTACCAGTAAGGACTGCATTGCGTTATTACGAAGGGCGTGGGCAAAATTGGGAACGAGCAGCCATGATTAAAGCACGTCCAGTTGCTGGTGATAAGAGGGCAGGTTTTAACTTTCTCAAAGAGCTGTTTCCCTATGTGTGGCGGAAATATTTAGATTACGCTGCTATTGCTGATATTCATTCGATCAAACGTCAAATTCATGCGCATAAAAATTACGGTCAAATTGCAGCTTATGGGCATAATATAAAGTTAGGTCGTGGTGGTATTCGTGAGATTGAGTTTTTTGTTCAGACACAGCAACTCATTGCTGGTGGACGTTTTCCTCAATTACGTGGACGTCAGACAGTTGCAATGTTAGCAGAACTTCACACGCTTGGTTGGATCAGTGAGAAAACGAGAAATAGCCTTATAAAAAGTTATGCTTTTCTTCGAAATGTGGAACATCGTATTCAAATGCTTTTCGATGAACAAACACATCTTCTTCCAAATGATACTGCTCAATTCACAAGTGTTGCCTATTTAATGGGTTATCAAGACAGTAGCAGTTTTATCCGTGATTTATTAAAAACACTTCAGGTTGTTGAAAAACATTATGCAGCACTGTTTGAGAATGAGCAAGAACTTGGTTTAGAAATTGGTAATTTAGTTTTTACCGGTGAAGAAGATGATCCGGAGACATTAATAACGTTAAGCCGTTTAGGCTTCGAAAGAGCAAGTGATATTTGTCGTATTATGCGCACGCTCCATTTTGGTCGTTATAAAGCAACGCAATCAGCCGAAGCACGCGAGAGATTAACGGAATTAACACCAGCTCTTTTGAAAGCTTTTGGTGGGACAAAACGAGCTGATGAGGCGATGTTGCGTTTTGATGGTTTTTTACAGGGCTTACCTTCAGGAATTCAGCTTTTTAGTCTTTTGCAGTCTAATCCCTCTCTTTTGGATATGCTTGTCCTTATTATGGGTGCTGCTCCACGTCTTGCAGAAATTATTACACGCAGATCCCACGTTTTTGATGGAATGTTAGACCCAAATATTCTTTCAGAATTACCAACAAAAACGTATTTAGAAAAACGGCTTGAATATTTTCTTGAAAATGTTCTTTCTTATGAGGAGATTCTTGACCATTTAAGGATTTTTGCAGATGAACAACGTTTTTTGATTGGTATTCGAATTTTGAATGGTGCAATTACAGGAGAAAGAGCGGGTTTTGCTTTTACTGCACTTGCTGATCTTATGATTACAAAAACATTTGCTACCGTTCAAGAGGAATTTTCTCGTCTTCATGGTCGTATTAAAGGAGGGCGTGTTGGCATATTGGGTATGGGGAAACTTGGAAGTCGTGAATTAACAGCAGATTCCGATGTTGACCTCGTTTTGCTTTATGAACATGATGATGATGCAGAAATATCTGATGGAGAAAAGCCTCTTTATATTTCTCAATATTATACGCGTTTAGCACAGCGCCTCGTTTCTGCTTTATCCACTCTTACAAGCCAAGGTGTTCTTTATGTCGTTGATTTAAGGTTACGGCCGTTAGGCAATAAAGGACCTATTGCTGTTTCTTTTCCATTTTTTAAAAAGTATTATCGCCAAGAAGCATGGATATGGGAATATCTTGCTTTAACAAGGGCTCGAGGCATTGCAGGAGATCCTGATTTTTTACAAAAGCTAGAAAATGAAGTGTGTGCAATTATTGCTATTTCTCGTGATAAGAAGGAAGTTGCAAAAGAAGTGTGTGAAATGCGTTCCTTGATTGCAAAAGAAAAGCCGCCAAAAAATCAATGGGATTTTAAAACGATGTCTGGTGGCATTATGGATTTGGAGTTTATTGCTCAATTTTCTCTTATTACGCATGTCATTGAGTTTCAAATTGGAGCGACGACAGCGGATATTTTAGATCACTTACCAAACAGTTTTCTTAATCAGTCATGTATTGCTGATTTACATTATGCCTATCGTCTTTATACAAATTTGAGTCAAATTATACGGCTTTGCTTAAATGATTCTCTTGATCCCAATGACATGCCACCTGGATTAAGTGACCTTTTGTTAAATAGTGTTGGGGAACCTGATTTGCTTCGTGTTGAAAAATTAATTGCAGAAACTGGGCAATTGGTCTGTTCAGTTTTTACAAAAATCATGAAACATTAAAATAATTCTATAAGAATAATAAAAATTATTAATTCCATTTTTATATATTAATTTTTGTCTTTTATTTCATTACACGCTTGAGAGGGGTAGAGTGAAGTTCTCTAGTGGTTTTTCAAGTGTGATGAAAAAATTTCTCTGTTAAATGTGCTATTCTAGGTATTATTCTTTATACAAAAAACGATGAGTGACTAGTTTAGTGAATGATATGCTTTATGAGCCTTATCTCATTCTTTTCAAAAAATTGATATTATAATTATTTATATAATTCTGGATAATAATGATCAATATGAAGCTATAAAAGCTACTATAGATTAATAGTTTTAGGAAATTATAAATAAGATTTTAATTTTTCAACTGTGTCATTTTTGCTATAGATTTTTTGAAAAAAGTGTGAAACGATTTATTATTATTTATGTATCACATTAGCTTTTAGGGGAGCAATTATGATTACAAAGTATTTAGCCTCAACATCTATATTTTCTTTAATTTCAATTTCTGTAGTACAGGCATCGGATATCGCTATTCCTGAACAGCCTGTTCCTGTTATTGCAGCGCCTGCTTTTTCTTGGACAGGATTTTATCTTGGAGGACAGATTGGTAACTTTTCAGGTAAAACAACTGCAAGTTATTTAAAAGATGAGACAAGGATATGGAATCCAATTGGAAAGGAGAATTTACCTAAACTTTCTGGTTTTATAGGGGGAGTTTATGCAGGTTCCAATATTGATATCGATAATAGTTTTATTATAGGTATTGATACGGATATTATGTGGTCTGGTAAAAAGGATTCTAAAGATGTCGATCTACCGGAAAAAAGTCCAACTGAAGAAAAACCACAACCTACAGAAGAAAAAAGTCTAACAAGAGATTTGCATGAGAATGATTCAACAAGGCGTATTAAAGCTGTACGTCATACCTTAAAACAAAAATGGGCTGGTGCTACACGGGTGAGAGTTGGTTTTGCGATTGAGCGTATGATGCCTTATATTTCCGGAGGGGTTGCTTATACGCAGCTTCAGAATATTTTTGGGTTAGTTACTGATAGCAAAAATGGAGAAGTTGATTTTTCTGATTGGTTGCATGATGAAAAAAAGACCATGATTGGTTACACCCTTGGAGGTGGTATTGATTTTGCAATGACTGATAATGTTATTGTGCGTGCAGAATATCGTTATTCAGATTTTGGCAAAAAAAAGTTCATACAGGATAAATTTGAAATGGGCTACAAAACAAATGATTTCCGCGTGGGTGTAGCTTATAAATTTTAATTTTTTGCAGAATTAAACAATTCAAAAGTCTCATTTTCGAATGAGGCTTTTATTTTTCAGATATGCGCTGGAAAATATTCTTCACTCAAAAGAGCTACTATTTTATTCGAACAATACGTTGATTTATAAATATAATTTACTTTTTGTCATGTTGAGTGAGAGATCCAAGGATCATAAGATTTTCTCATTTTAAACCTATACCATGTTGACCAATCAAAACCGCGTCTTTTGTACGTCAAAAGGAGGGAGAGCAGTGAGATAAAAAACATTAAAGAAAGAATAAAAATGCCTCTTATGAATCATCTTAAGTGCCAAAAGCTGTCGCTACATTGGGGATTGGCAAAGTGTGAGGTTTGATACTAGCTTGCTTTTCCATAAACGTAAAGATGGTGATGCTAAATGGACTTATCATTACATCATTCATAGGTGCCGTCGGGAAATGAGTTTGGGTGCTGTAAAAGATGCTTTTTTAAACCAACACATGAATTGGCAACTTAATGGTGTTTTGTTTTATTTGAAAGACCTCTGATACAATCGACTTTTCTGTTTTGCGTTATCGTAAAATATTTTATTTAATAACAAAAAGATCGCAAAAAAAATTCTAAAGCACGTAAAATTACATCCGCAATATAACTCAATAATAATAAAAATTCATATTATAATTTTTATTATTATTAGATATTTTATGTGATATTATAAATAATAATTTATAATAATAAAATAATTATAAAGAGTATTATAAATTTATTTATAGGAAAAAATAGATAGCAAATTAGGAATTTATCGAGACATAAAAAACATTATTACCTATATCTGTTATCGAAATATAATCTATTATTTTTTATATTTTTTTTAAATGTACGATAATAAATATCGAGTGAAATAGTAAGGGATTATTTCAAATCTATTTACGATAAATCAATCAACATTATTTGTTTATAAATCACAAGTAGGTTGGGTTATTTAAATTATATACTTTAGTTATTATTTGGCTTTTTTAGTCATCTATTTTCAGGTATAGAAGCTGAATGAGCTTCTCTATTATTCTATAAAATATCATCATTGTAATATTATAAGGATTTTACGCATTAGATGCTTTTGGAGGAGTGTATGATGAAATTTAAAGCAGGGTTTATGTGTAGAGCTTTGTGAAGTAAATCACATGCGCAATTAGCAGCTGGAACCCGTGCGACAAGAATCCGGATTATTTATAAATCAGATGGGGTAGAATTTTCGTCCTTTAGGGCGGGAAGGAAGAAAACCAATAAGTTTGTAAAAAGCTCGTTACATAAGTGGGGCAGCAGATGGAATTCTCTGAGAAAAATTGATCTATTAACAGAGAAGGTGAAACTTTGTCTTTTAAGGAGAAAAAGGGAAATAAGAATTATGATTTCCAAAGGGATATGAAATAAAAATATTTTCGTTTTTGGTTGTTTTGGCAACTATGAAGGTGTTTAAAGATTAATTGTTTCAGTACATGCAATCTCGTTTTTGGGGTTGATAATGCTATAACGTTGTAATTGGCAATGCCATTGATTTTGTAAGCGTTCAATGGAAAATAAATTAAAGCCTGCGGGTGGTTTTTTATCACCAAAAGCTTGTGATGCGGAAGGAACACCAACAATAGGAATTTTTTTAATTGGTCCTTCAATGTAATTCAATGTGGGTAAATGAGTATGTCCGTGAAGAATAAGTTCACAACCGTGATATTTGATAACGTTTAGAAAACGTTTTATATCCCGTAGTTTTTTATGCCAAGACGTTGCATTGGGAAAGGGGGGATGGTGAATCATGACGACACGAAAAAGGTTGCGCTGTGCTGCTTCTTTTAAAAAGAGCGGTAAAGTTTGCGCTTGCATTTTACCAAAATAACCAGAAGCTTGAAAAGGCAGTGTCGCAATGGCTGAAGAAGCTGCTATGATGGCAACATCTTTGCGAATGCGCATATAAGGAAAGACGCTTTTTTGAGGGATGTCACCTGTAATCCAAGGTTTAAAGAGAGTGCATGCTTTTTGGAAAGCGCCGCGGACATAGGCATCGTGATTTCCAAATGTCAAAGAAATATCTTGAGGTTGTCCTAAGTTAAGTAGCCAACGACGTGCTTGTTCAAATTCCTTATCGAGAGCAAGATTTACAAGATCACCAGAGATCACAAGGTGATCAGGTTTTGTTTTGTTCAAGGCATCTATTAAAGTTTCTAGGACGTCTGTTGCCATCTGACTCTTACGTTTTTTTTGCCAATTCAGATAACCGGTAAGACGTTTCCCAGAAAGTTCGAAGAGGGAAGGTTGCGGGAGAGGTGAAAGATGTACATCCGATATATGGGCAAGATAAAACATAAAAGCTCGTAGAGTATTAAAAACGATTTAAAGAATAAACATAAGATAAGTTAGTGCTTAAAGGCAAGAAAGATTGTAAAATAAAAATTAGCTTGCAAAAAAGAACGCCTCAAGCGGAATGTTCCAAATAGAATATCCCCAATAGAATATCATTGTGTTGTACATTCACATATTTGTAAAAAAAAACATTTCTCAATGCGTTTGAGCTAATTTCACGACCGGTATTCGATGCTATAATAGAAAGCTTCTGTGAAGTATATAGGGCTTACTGTACACTACCATCTCTACGCTTATACAAGGTGCAAATAAAAACCATCATACTATTTTCCCCCAATTTTATGAAAATCCTTGCTTTAAGAGGATTCATAAGAGGTATTTCATTCTTTTCTTCGATGGTTTCTATCCATACTGCATCTCTTCTAATAATACGCAAGAGAATGTTTTTTATTTTTTTAATATGAGGATATTTGAAATAAGGAGAATTATACTGTATTTTTAGTTATAAATCAATACGTTATCTAATTATAAAAGACAAGTAAATACGTAAAAAGATAAGCTGAATTTTAAAACTATTATACGAAATCTCAAACCTTTTAACGTCCTTCATAATACCACATGCTGCTCAACAGTAAAAGGCAAGCAAGCAATGCAAAAAAACCAGAAAATATCGAAAAATAAAAGGTATTGATTAAACGGGTTTCTGTTGCTTCTTTCAGAACAATTGAATGTTCTGGGGAAGAGGACGGACTTGTTTTTGATTGAATCAGCTTGAATGGAGGAAGATGAATGTTTTCTTTTCCCTCAGGGTGTAAACGTCCGATGTAGCCGCCTGTGTGCTTAATAATGGGGGCTAGTTTTTCTTGTGTTGAAGTCAAGTCAAACAACTCAAGATTATCGAGCATCCCTACAGAAGAAAGTATTGTTAAATCGCCATTTTTAATGGTAAAAATTCCTGTCTCATCAGTGGTCACAGTTGCAGTAAAAAGGCCTTCTTGATCTTTGGTCAGAGTAATATTTTCTTTTTTTCCAGAGGGAAAGATTATTTCAGCGGGTTCTGGATGGTCTTTTAGAGTTTGGCGGCGAATTGTTAAATGATGATGGCTGCTGGTCGCACTTAATTTTTCTTCTTCAAGTTCTGGTTCTTTCATGAGCCAATGAGCAATTCGTCGATAAAGAGCAGCATAAGGACCGCCGCCTTCGAAACCTCGAGCCCAAAGCCAACTTTCATCAGAAAGCAACATGCCTACACGTCCTTTATCAACATGCGAGAGAAGTAAAAGTGGTTGCTCATCGGCTCCTTTCATGAGGGCGATTCCGTTATTTATGTTTTGAATAGCAATTTGTCTCAACCATTGCCCCCATTGAGAAGCTGGAAGGTTAAGTGTTGCAAGACCTCTTGTGACAGGATGGCGCTCACCTTCTTTGGTTAATGTGGGGCGAAAAGGTTTTTCAATAATAGTTCCATTAGGTAATGCCGGTAAAATGCTTATTAAAGGTGTTTTCGCAAGTGAGTTTTTTTGGGCAAATTCAGGTCCTGTTACCATCAACAATGCCCCCCCCTTTTGTACATATTGGGCGATATAATCATAATAGATTAAGGGGAGAACAGTAGAGTGCTGGTAGCCATCAAGGATGATGAGATCAAAGTTATTAATTTCTTCAACAAAGAGTTTTCTTGTGGGAAAGACCACTAAGGATAATTGGCTTGAGGGCGTATTATCTGCTTTGGTGGGAGGACGCAAAATAGTAAAGTGAACAAGATCAATATTGGAGTCACCTTTCAAAAGGTCTCGCCATGTCCGTTCTCCATTATAAGGAGCACCTGAAATAAGAAGAACGCGTAAATTTTCTCTGATTCCTTCAATAATTGTTATGGCGCGGTTGTTTTCAAAGCTTAGTTCACCTTTGTGTGGATCGGTTATAACTTGGATAATATTTTTTTCAGCATGAGGAAGGGTAATTTCAGTTTGAAAAATCACGCCAGGAGTCACAGAATAATGGCCAATGTCTTGTCCATTGATGCTTAGTGTAATATTTGCTTTCTGTGGTATTGTTTTTTTGGTGGGGCCTTTATCTTCTACCAAAATGGAGAGCGTTTGTGGTTTGTTGACAAGGGCAAATCGTGGAGGAGAGATAAACTTAATTTGGCGATCAAATTCCTCTGAGTGCCCTGTAATCAGAGCATTGAGAGGTGCTTCATGATGAAGGTCTGATAGGTCAGGAATGTCATGCACTTGTCCATCGGTGATAAAAATGGTTCCTGCATAACGAGAGAGCGGTACATCAGATACTGCTTGTGTTAAAGCCTCAAACAAATTCGTTGAGGGCGCGTACTGATTATCAGCAAGTTTTCCAGCTTCAATAAAGCGTGGTTCAAATTGTGGATAATGCGCCAATGCTTGAGTTAATTGCGCGCGCGCTTCATCACTGTCGTTTGTACGTGTTCCAAATGTTTGGCTTTTGCTGCGGTCAATAACAATTCCCACTGTGCTTTTCAGTGGTTCGCGCTGTTCTTTTATGATCATTGGATTGAGCAAAGCAAGGATGAGGGCGCTTAATGCCATCAGACGAAATAAAGAACCTTGCCGTTGCGTAACAAGACCAACAACGACAAAAAGAATCGATATTCCACTTAAGAACAGAATCCAAATGAGTGGTAAAAAAGGCTGAAAAGTGAAAAATGATATCATTGCCTTCTTTCTCTTTTAAAGCGTTCCAAGAGTGCTGGAACATGAACTTGATCCGCTTTATAGTTTCCTGTAAGAACATAAAGGACAATATTTAAACCTGCACGAAAT
This sequence comes from Bartonella sp. AP20NXHL, assembly GCF_042196165.1. Classification (NCBI taxonomy): domain Bacteria; kingdom Pseudomonadati; phylum Pseudomonadota; class Alphaproteobacteria; order Hyphomicrobiales; family Bartonellaceae; genus Bartonella; species Bartonella sp. AP20NXHL. Next base: position 85,690 of record NZ_JBHIPV010000002.1, read on the forward strand.
GCCCATAGACGTTGCATTGGATCATTGGGAACAAGGGGATATTTCCATGTCCCTTTTTCATCGAGTGCCCAAGCACCGGCAAAGTTATTGGCAGTAATGAGAAGAGAACTTACATTATCGCCGCTGGCAAGAGAATTTTTATTTTTTTTGTTTGTTGAGGAGGATTCAATCCATAAAGGTGAACCACGGTAGAGACCAGGAAAATCTGGCATAATATAAAAAGAACGTGCAACAACATGATCTGTTGATGCTGGCTCAATGGATGGAATATTTAACTCTTTTAAGATATCTCGTAATCTTTGCGTTTCTGGAGTGGCATCTCCTTCAAGATTAAGATTGCTCTTTATCTGATCGCGCGTGTCAAATAAAATTGTTCCCCCATGTTTCATAAAGTTATTTATTTTTTCAAGGCTTTTGGGGGTTGGTATAGGACTTTTAACATCAATTGGCCAGTAAATAAGAGGATAAAAAGAGAGTTCATCTTTATCGAGATCAAGTGCTGTAACAGAGCCGAGGGTAAGCATTGTGCGCTCTGCGATAAATTGACTTAACGCTTCTAGACCACTTTTACTCGTTGTATCAATTTCATGATTATTGGTTATAACATAGGCAAGATGTGTTGCGCCGGCAGCTTGTACACTATCATGATGGTTTTCTTTCGTTTGTGCATGAAGAGTTGGATCATATGAAAACAAGGCAATAAGACTTATAAAGGGGAGGAGAAACATATTACGCCGTTTCATGAAAGAAAAAATATCTCCCATCCATAAAATGAGAAAATTGTCAAAGGCGAATAATAAGATGGCTAATCCTAAAAGTGGACCAATAAGATTTTTTTCTTTTGTATCGTAAGATAAAGGGCTTTTATTAAGAGAAGTTGGCAATGATAATTGTTTCATCAAGTGCGACGAATGAGTTAAGAGATTGAGTGCATAAAAATTGTTTTTGACACCATAAAGTCCTGGGGGAGTATGGTAGGAAGGATGGGGTGGATTTTGAGAGTCAAAGATCAAAGGAACAACATCAGAGGGTGGTACTTGTAATTGTCCGTCAACGGCTATAGTTCGCCAAGGGCTTTGTACCACGGTTCTTTTTTCTCTGTGTGTTAGGTTTGTGTTTTCGTTAGAACCTAATGTGATTAATTTTTGCAGCATTTGTGCAAAAAAGCCAGAAAGAGGAAGATTAGACCATGTTGGGTCAGGAGCAACATGAATGAGAATGAGGGTTCCTTTACCACGTTTTGCTGCGGTAATAAGAGGAGTTCCGTCCGAAAGGCTAAGCCACGTTTTTTCAAAAAGATCTGGGGTTGGTTCTGCGAGGATTTGGCGCGAGACAGTAACATCTTTTGGAAAAGGAAGATCAAAGAAAAAGCTATTTTTTGCAAAAGGGGCAAGCTTTTGTGGTTTTGTCCAAGACATAATACTTCCAAGGGAACGTTGACCTGGGCGTAGTGGTATCGGAAGAAGGTTATCGTAATGTTCTGCGCCACTGAGTTTTTCTCCTGCAAAGCGGATGAGTGTTCCCCCTTTATTCACAAAATAAGAAAGTTTTTTTTCTGCTTTTGGGGGTATGTTAACAATGTCACCCATAATCAAAACAGATGGATTTTGTTTAAGCAAATGATCAATATCCGTTGAAAGTTCTCTTCCACCGGCTGTTATAAGCTGTGTATGACCTTGTAAGGCTTTGATAATGTAATAAAATGGAGCAAGTAAAGGCTGTGCCATTTCATTGGTATCTGGTGAGAGAAGAGCAACACGGCTTATCCTGTTATGGCTGTCTACCAAGAAGGTTGCAGCAGCATGGTTTTGATTGTTTATTTTTATCCAAGCGATATCATTGCGTAGTTCAAGTGGTACATTAAAAGGAACAAGTGCTGTTGTTTCTCCTTCAGAGAAATTGTTCGTAAATTGACCGAGAAGTTGATTATTTGAATCGTAGAGGCTGAGTATAGCGGGAGTGTTGCTGTGTGTTGTTGAGCGGATAATACGCGCGCCCATGTTTCCATTGTTATTTTCTATGGATGTTATGCCGGTTAAATCGGAAATATCAGTCAAATACCACAAGAAGTTTCTAGGTTTTAATTCTTCAAGATGAGCAAAAGCTTGCTCATCTTCATTTGTTCGTAATCCATCACTCAAATAAGCAATATCAAGAGGTTTTCCTTTGGTTATTTCGCTGAGTTTTTTGAAGGCATGCACACGGTTGACAGGCCAAGGACGCGGTTGCAAATGCATTAAATGCTGTTTTATAACCTTGGCTGGTTGGGGCTCTATATTGGAGATATCATTTTCAGCCGTTGCAACAAGATAAATATTTTTTTGCTGTTTTTCTGCCTGTGCAAGAAGCATTTCAGTGATAGAGATGCGCTTTTTCCATTCTTTTACAGAAGCCCAACCATTATCAATAATGAGTGCAAGGGGTTGAGATCCAGAAAAGATGATTGGTTTTTGATTCCAAGTGGGGCGTGCTAGAGCTATGATAACAAGTGCCGCTATGGTTAAACGCAACAAGAGCAACCACCAAGGTGTATGTTTTGCTGTTTCTTGTTGATGAGTTGGTTTGGGTAAGAAGCGAAAAGGGGGAAAAAGCTCTTTGCGCGGAGATGGAGGAGTTATCCGCAACAGCCACCAAATGACCGGTAGGAACAAAAGCCCTAGTAACAGAAAGGGAGCAGCAAAACTCAAAGTGCCCTCCTTTTTTGCAATGGAGAGTCGCTCATTGTATTTGCAAGATGAAAAATGGTCTCTGTTAAAGGTTGATCCGTTGTACTAACGTGATAAGACCATCCTTGGCGTGCGCAAAAATTTACCAATTCTTGTCGCCTTGCGTGATATAGTTTACAATAGCTCTTACGAAGATCTTCTGCTTTAGTGGAAACATGTTTCTCTTTCGTTTCAGGATCCAAAAATTCTGTGTGACCTGTGTAGGGAAAGCTTTCTTCTGCGGGATCAGAAATTTCAATTAAATGAGCTGTCACCTGTTTTGTAGTTAAAACGGTTAAATGTTGGATGATTTTTTCAGGATAGTCGAGAAAATCACTCATTATAACGACATGTGAAAAGCGTGTAATCGTTGAAAAATCCGGAAATGAATTTTCATCTGAATGATTTTCTAAAGCAAAGGCTATTCGTTCTACGACATTGGATGTCATTGTGGGGGACATTAAGTTGGGAATAGCAATATGTTCGCCACTGCGTGCAAGAAGGGATGCCAAGGTAAGGGTAAGAATAATGGCATGATTACCTTTAGAGATTTTAGAAAAGCGCGAACAGTAATGCATTGATGCGCTCTGATCAGGACAAAGCCAAACGGTTTGTGTCATTTGCCATTCGTTTTCGCGCAGATACGTATTTTCATCACGCGCTGAGCGACGCCAATCAATGCGGGTAATGGATTCTCCTTCCATATAGGGACGAAATTGCCAAAAGTTTTCCCCATTACCGCTTTTACGTTGTCTGTGCCATCCGGTTATCAGTGTATTAGCGATATGACGCGCTTGCAAAAGGAAATATGGCATTTTGCCAGTATCCTTATGCAGTTCATTTGCCAGCGACAATGGAGGCTTTTGTAAAACTTTTTTGCCAAGTGCCATTCAAAGAGCATCTTTCACAAGGTTATTGATAATATCTTTTACGGTTATATCTTCAGCACGGGCAGAAAAATTAAGAGCCATGCGGTGTTGTAATACGGGATAGGCTAATGCTTCAACATCATCAAGTGAAGGGGCTAAGCGTCCATAATAAAGAGCACGGGCGCGAACACAAAGTGAAAGGGCTTGTGATGCCCGTGGACCAGGTCCCCAAGAAACATAAGTATTAGCAAGGCTATTGTCTTTATGAGGGCGAGATGAGCGGACAATTTTTAAAATAGCTTCAATCACATTTTCTGAAAGAGGCATTTTGCGAACGATATTTTGAATTTTTTGCAATTTTTTGCCGGATAAAATTGGTTTTGCATTTGATTTTTTTTCTTTTGTTGTTTCTAAAATAATCCGTCGCTCTGTTGTGAGGTCAGGATAGTCAATATCGATTTGCATCAAAAAGCGATCCAGTTGTGCTTCAGGAAGTGGGTATGTCCCTTCTTGTTCGAGAGGGTTTTGCGTTGCAAGAACATGAAAAGGTTGTGGCAAATCATAACGGGTACCTGCAACAGTAACATGATATTCTTGCATAGCTTGTAAAAGGGCTGACTGTGTCCGTGGGGAAGCACGATTGATTTCATCGGCCATGAGAAGTTGCGTAAAAATAGGACCTTGAATGTATCGAAAAGAACGTTTACCGTCTTTATCGGAATCCATAATTTCAGAACCAATAATATCCGATGGCATTAAGTCAGGAGTGAATTGGATGCGTTTTTCATCAAGTCCTAAGACTGTTCCCAATGTTTCAACAAGACGTGTTTTTGCAAGTCCTGGAGCACCGACAAGAAGGGCGTGACCACCAGCAAAAATAGCGATTAAAGCATATTCGATTACCTGATTTTGCCCAAAAATAACTTTGTCAATTTCTTGTTGTAAAATATCCAATTCTTTGTGTGCCGTATCAATATCATCAATAATGACTTGAGCCTCATGATTGATATTGACCTTTTTTATAAAATTGGATGATGGATCATGTTGACTCATATTTCTTCCTTAAGGCGTTTGTCGCAAAAATGGTAATTTTCTCTGCATGATAATGAATATCTTATTGTTTGTAACAGAAAATGAGAAGAAATGAAGTATCATATGCCATTTTTTTCATATTCGTATATAAGAAGAGAAAAGTTTCTTTGGACGGAATAGACGTGTTTTATAAGGGATGTCTTAAAAATTTTGTTTTATGAAGAGGGTGCTTTAAAGCAATGAAGACAACTTTTTTGAAAGGTTAAAGGGTGAATATAAGACAGAACTTCAAACAGGTTGCGTGGTTACAACAAAGTGATATTCAAACACTTCTTCGTGTTTTGTCTGAGGAGGGGGAAGAGGCGCGTATTGTAGGGGGAGCAGTGCGCAATCAACTGCTAGGGCAGCCTATTAGTGATATTGATATTGCAACAACCTGTTTGCCGCAACAGGTTATTGCACGTGTAGAAGAAGCAGGATTTAAAGCTATTCCTACAGGGATTGCTTTTGGTACAATAACAGTAATTGCTCATTCATGTTCTTATGAGGTTACAACGCTTCGCTGCGATATTGAAACAGATGGTCGTCATGCAAAAGTGGCATTTGGTCGTGATTGGAAAAAAGATGCTGAACGGCGGGATTTTACGATAAATGCACTTTATTGTGATGCTGCTGGAAACCTTTATGATGATGTGGGAGGTTTGAGTGATATTGCTAGCCGAACAGTTCGTTTTATTGGGGTTGCAGAAGATCGTATTTGCGAAGATTATTTGCGTATTTTACGGTTTTTTCGCTTTTTTGCGTGGTATGGAGCAGGGCGACCTGATGTGCAAGGATTGAAGGCATGTGTTCGTTTAAAACACGGTTTAAAAAAACTTTCTTCTGAACGTATTTGGGCAGAAATGAAAAAGCTTCTTGCGGCGTTTGATCCAACGCGTGCTCTTTTATGGATGCGACAAAGCAGAATTTTGGCACTCATTTTTCCTGAAACAGAACGATGGGGCATTGATGCAATTCACGCATTGGTGAAGACAGAACAGACTCTTGGTTGGAAAGTTGATCCATTATTACGGCTAGAAAGCCTTCTTCCTCCTGACCCCATACGTCTTCATGAAATGGCACAGCGCTTGCATTTTTCCCATAAAGAAAGAACGCGATTAAAAGAATGGGCAGAGTTAGAAATAATAAACCAAAACTGTTCTGATCATTTTGTGCAAAAACTGATTTATTTTCATGGACGACAGCCAGTTTTAGATCAATTATCGTTGTCTGTCGCTGCATCACATCTTGATCATCTGGAAAAAAGTGATGCTTTGCAAAAAGCAGAGGGTTATGTCAAGCTTCATCAACTTGCCAAAAAATGGCAGATTCCAACTTTTCCTATTAATGGTAACGATTTAATAAAGAAAGGTTTTACGAAAGGTGTACTTTTAGGAAAAAAGCTTAAAGAGCTAGAAATGATATGGGTTGAAAGCGGATTTTTAATGGATCGTCATGCACTATTAGAAAAAATTGATTTATAATATATCTGTTTACAAACCCACTGTTGTTTATATTTTTTAAGTCAACATATTAATTTATAATAGTAATTTTTCATGTGAAACAAGAGCTCCAAATATTGTAAGGTTATTTCAAACCTGTTCATATTACATCAATCAAAATTATTTGCCTTAGATGTCACAAGTGAGGAAAAGTGATTACAGAGAGGAAAAATGTCTCTTATGAACCATCTCAAAGATAAGGATTCTCGAAAATGAGAATGAATAAAGAGAATAGTGATAGCGGTTTGCACTTTGTATGAGCATGAAGAGGGGGATATCTAATGGATTTTTACTAGGAGGAGTATTTAATCATTTATAGGTGGTGATATGAAATGGATATGATGGGCACTAAGAAATGTTTATTTTATCAGCACTTAATTGTTGGAAAATGATAGGCATTATACACTCTAACTGTTTTTTATATATTGTATATTGTTTTTCGTAATAATTTATGTTTTTTTACAGGAATTCTGTAAGTTATTCCAAAAGTATTATTGAAACGTATGCGCTTTTAATTACTTATTATACGCTATAAAAAATATTTTTTAATTATTTAAAACCATATTTTATGTATTTTTATCGTTCTATTAAAATTTTAGTGGAATTGTTGTGTTTTTATAGATTACAGGTTCTTTCATGATAACCAATTTGGCGTAATGCTTCTCCTGTTGTTATGGCTACGCTCATGGCGAGATTTAGAGAGCGTGCCTGTGGTTGCATGGGAATTTTCAATGTGTAATCGGCCGCTTCATGAACATAATCGGGAACGCCAGCTGTTTCACGACCAAAAAGTAAAACATCATTTCTTTGATAGCATATCTGCGTATAGCATGTTTTTGCTTTTGTACTTAAAAGCAACAGGCGGCGGTTTAAGTGTTTCATGGAGCTTATAAAATGTTGCCAATCAATGTGTCGTTCTAAGGAAGCATATTCGAGATAATCCAATCCTGCGCGTTTGAGATTACGATCCGACAGATTAAAGCCTGCAGGTTCAATAATGTGCACATGTAAACCAAAGCAAGCGCTAAGACGTAAAATCGTTCCAGTATTACCAGCAATATCAGGTTGGAAAAGAGCTATATGAAGTGTCATGTTCTCTGTAATATGATTTTTCTTTCGACTTTGTAAAGAAGCACCACAATTTATTCGAAAAATATGCTTTGAGAAATACATGTTTTTACGGTTAATTTTTATTCCCTTTAAATTTCAGGGAAAAAGTTATGTATACAGGTCTGTTTGGGATAAGAGAGAAGCTCCTTATTAGAGACTTCCTTTTATTGAGCGATCCATGAAATGGATTGGCTCATTATGTTGAAAAGTGGGGTATTTAATGCGGTTAGATCATCCATTTTAATTAAAATCAACAAAATATGCTTTTTATGCAAAAACAGAAGCGAAACAAATACTCATGCAACCAGTTGGAATTGAGGAAGGGAGAGATGCTGTAAATGTGTTAAAGAAATAACCGATAAGCTCAACTTATTTACTGAGATATGGTCATAACAAGACAATATTTCTTTCTTTAGAAGTGTTTATTTACATGCTATCTCTGATTTTCACGGGTGGGGGAGTAATTTTGATTGATTAATATGAATAGGTTTGAAATGAAAGAAACTTACGGTGTTTCAGAATTTCATTCACTCTGTAAAACGATGAATTATCATTATAAAACAGTTTTTGTATAAACCATACAAATGGCAGGAGTTTTTTACGGGGATGTTTTCATGGTTGAGGTAACTGAATGATCAAGCATTGTACAATGGGAGAGGGTATGGTAAAAGAATGTTTTAGCAAAGTGTCTCTTTAAGTTAAGTCCATGGGTGAGCAAACGAGGCGGGATTTTCTGTTTTTGGTAACAGCTGTTGCAGGAGCAGTTGGAATGGGAGCGGTTGCGTGGCCTTTTATCCGTCAGTTGCGTCCAGATGAAGCTGTTTTGGCATCTTCCTCTGTTGAGGTTGATCTTTCTGGTATTGAAGAGGGGATGTCGGTAACGGTAAAGTGGCGAGGACAGCCTGTTGTTATTCGAAATCGTACGGCAAAAGAAATTGCTGATGCGCGCGCTACTGAATTGAGACTTCTAAAAGATCGTCAAGCGCGCAATCCTAATCTTGAAGGTGAAAAAGAAGCAACAGATTTTGCGCGTTCAGCAGGTAAAGGACGTGAAAATTGGCTGATTGTTATTAATCTTTGTACGCATCTAGGCTGTGTAACACTTGGGCAATCGGGTAAATTTGGAGGATGGTTGTGTCCCTGTCATGGGTCTGTTTATGATACCGCTGGAAGAGTGCGGTCAGGCCCAGCTAACTATAATTTGACTATTCCACCTTACCAATTTCTTTCTGATACTTTGCTCAAAATAGGATAAAGTCATGATAAGGTTTCCTCCTTATTGTCCTAAAAATGCTCTTGCCCGTTGGTTTGATAAGCGTTTTCCTCTTCCTCGTTTTTTTTATAATGCATTTGTGATTTTTCCTGTTCCGCGTAATCTTAATTACTTTTACACATTTGGCGGTATTTTAACCATTATGCTTTTATCACAGCTCTTGACTGGTATTGTCTTGGCTATGCATTATGTTCCGGATATTCATTTGGCTTTTGAAACCAGTGAACGATTTCGGCGTGAAGGGCAGTTTGGTTGGCTTTTTCGTCCATGGCATTGTGTAGGCTCTTCGTTTTTTTTTATTGCTGTTTATATCCATTTGGCACGTGGACTTTATTATGGTTCTTATAAAAACATGCGAGAAATGGTATGGGTTACAGGTATTTTTATTTATATCATCATGATGGCAATAGCATTTTTTGGTTATGTGCTTGTTTGGGGGATGATGTCTATTTCAGCGGCTTCAGTGATTGCAGGGCTTTTTAAAACGATACCTTTGGTGGGGACATGGTTGCATGAGACACTTCTGGGTGGTTATGTCGTAGGACAACCAACGTTGAATCGTTTTTATGTTTTCCATTATGTTTTATCATTTATTTTGCTTCTTTTTGTGGGGCTGCATATTTGGGCAATCCATTGTGTTGGGCAAGGTAATCCAACGGGTCTTGCTATACAATCAGATAAGGAAACAGTTCCATTTTCGCCTTATGCGCTTATCAAAGATATTTTTGCTATTACTGTTTTTCTGATCTTCTTTGCCTGGTTTTTGTTTTATATGCCCGATTATATGGGGCAGGCTGAAAATTATAGTGTGGCAGATCCTTTAAAGGTACCTCTTCGTGTGGTTCCAGAATGGTATTTTTTGCCTTTTTATGCGATGCTTCGTGCTATAACTTTTGATATTGGTATTTTCTCTTCAAACTTTGTTGGCTTTGTTTTATTCGTCAGTTCGATTTGCATTTTAATTTTTGTGCCATGGTTAGACCGTTCTAAAATATGTTCAGCAAGATATCGACCTGTTTATAAAATTTTCTTTTGGGCGTTGGTTATTGATGTCGTTTTTCTTGGTTGGTTGGGGTCAAGAGAAATAAGTGATAAAATTCTTTTATGGACACAATTGGCTACTGTTTATTATTTTATATTTTTTTTGGTTATTTTGCCGATTTTGCCAGCATTTGAAAAAAATTGTTCTCTTCCTTCTTCAATTATGCAAGATTTAAAACAGAAAAAGAGACTATGGTAAATGTTTTTGTCGGACTGATTTTTATTGTTGCTATGAGCTTTTCTGCTCAGAGTTTAGCGAGTGATGACTCTGATCAGGAAGAGGGATTTATTTCTTTTCCTTTACAAGTTCCTAAAAAACAAGAATGGAGTTTTTCAGGTCCATTTGGGCTTTATGATAAGGCGCAATTGAGGCGCGGATTAAAGGTTTATAAACAAGTTTGTTCCAGCTGCCATGGGCTAAAATATGTGGCGTTTCGCAATTTAAAAGCTCTAGGGTATGATCAAGAACAGATTAAAGCTTTGGCGGGGCAATATGAAGTGCGCGATGGCCCTAATCGAGAAGGAAAATTTTTTAAACGTGCTGGGGTTGCAACGGATTATTTTCCTTCTCCCTTTTCACATGAAGAAGAAGAAAGATTTATTTTGAATAGTGCTTATCCTCCAGATTTGTCATTGATGGCACGTGCACGTGGGGTATCTTTGCCGTTTCCTGCTTTAATTACTGATGTATTAACTCATTATGATACAGCTGGTCCAGATTATATTACAGCTCTTTTAACAGGATATCAGAAGGCACCGAAGGAGATAAAAATTGCGAATGGTTATTGGTATAATCCTTATTTTATTGCCGGTAATTCTTTAACGATGGCTCCTCCTTTGAGTGATGGTATGGTTGCTTATGAAGATGGAACTCCAGAAATCATTGAACATTATGCGCGCGATGTTTCTGCTTTTTTGATGTGGGCTGCTGATCCTCATATGGAAATTCGTAAAAAAACCGGTTTTCGTGTTATTTTATTTTTAATCATTTTTGCAGGGCTTGTTTATATTTTAAAAAATCGTATTTGGTGTGGTTTAGAAAAAGAGTTAGAGAAAGAAATAAAAGACGAAATAAAGAGAAAAGGGTAAAGCGACAAGACTCGAAAGAGTATAGAGTATAAAGAGCATAAGGAACAAATCTTTTTATGATGCATTGAGGTTTTATAAAGTAAAAGCAAAGTAAAAATGGAGATGTTAAAATGAAAAAAATTGCATGTACTACTCTTATGTCAATTTTGATGGTTTCTAGTACTTATGCTCAGTCTTTTGAAGTGCCTTCAAAACCTGAAATGATCTCTTCGACGGGTATTGTACAGGTGGGGATAGATAAGTCTGTGCGTTATGTGACACCTTTAGCAACGGATTTTGTAGCTTCCAGTCTTATAGGCGCCAATGTATATAATATAGAAGATGAAAATATTGGTGAAGTAAAAGATATTATTTTACGTGAAAATAATATTGCAGGATTTGTTATTGCTGTTGGTGGTTTTCTTGGCATAGGCGAGAGTTATGTGGTCGTTTCTCCAGAAACAATCCAGATGACAAATGATTATGGTAAATGGAAACTCATTACAAATGCGACAAAAGATTCTTTAAAGGACGCTCCAACATTTAAATACGAAGGGCGTTGGACACGCTAATTTTATATTTTCATTCTTTAATGGATAAAACTGTTGCTATCATAATCATATGCTAGCAACAGTCTTTTTGTTCTAAAAACTCTTGAGAGCTTTTGCGACAAGATTCCAAGGAGCTATTACCAAAGTTTTCAAGATAAACTATTAAGACAGAGTGAAGATTTAAGTATTATGTTTAAATAACATGATATCGCCATCTTGCACAATGTATTCTTTTCCTTCATCGCGGGCTTTTCCTGCTTCTTTTGCACCGCTTTCTCCACCCAGAGCAATATAGTCATTGTAGCTGATGGTTTGAGCACGAATGAAACCGCGCTCAAAATCTGAGTGAATAACGCCAGCTGCTTGGGGAGCTTTTGTACCACGCGTAATTGTCCATGCTCGTGTTTCCTTAGGCCCACAGGTGAAGTAAGTAATGAGATCAAGTAAATGGTAACCAGCGCGAATGAGGCGATTGAGACTCGGTTCAAAGAGTCCTAAAGCATTGAGATATTCTGATGCTTCAGCATCACTCAGTTGTGTGATTTCCGCTTCGATAGAAGCAGAAATGATAATGCTTTGCGCATTTTGCTCTGTTGCCATTTTTTCAACTGTTTGGGTAAAGCTATTTCCATGAGCGGCGTCATTTTCGCTTACATTACAAACATAAAGTACAGGCTTGGAGGTTAAAAGATTCAAGCTTTTAAGAATGTGGTGTTCATCGGAAGAGATATCTTTGAGCAATAACCGGACAGGGTTTCCCTGTTGCAGTATGTTTAATGCTTTTTCCATAATAGGCAAAATTGTGAGAGCTTCTTTGTCTTTTCCGGTTGCTCGTTTACGAATTTGTATGATTCGTCTCTCAAGACTTTCAAGATCCGCAAGCATGAGTTCGGTTTCAACCGTTGTTGCATCACTAACAGGATCAATACGTCCCTCTACATGGGTAATATCTTCATTTTGAAAACAGCGTAAAACGTGGACAATGGCATCGACTTCGCGAATATTGGCTAAAAATTTGTTTCCTAAACCTTCGCCTTTTGAAGCTCCTCGCACAAGCCCCGCAATATCGACGAAGTTAATGCGTGTAGGAATCATTTCTTTTGAACCAGCGATTGATGCAATTTTTTCCATTCGTAAATCTGGAACAGCAACTTCACCGGTATTGGGTTCAATGGTACAGAAAGGATAATTGGCAGCCTGTGCAGTGGCTGTTTTTGTTAATGCATTAAAAAGAGTTGATTTCCCAACATTAGGTAATCCGACAATACCGCATTTAAAGCCCATGAGAGTCTTTCTTTTCGTTTGATTTTATAGTCAAGATAAAGCTTCTTTTTTATAGCATATTTTCATAAGAGTTATAGTCCTTGCCTTGCGATAAGTGAGAAAAAAGTATAAAGTAGCAGGTATCTGCTTTTTTTACCTTAGTTCTTCTTATCTTAATTCTCTCCTTAGTTTCAAGGATAAGAAAACTTCGAATTAATGTTAATATTGTGCTAAGTTTTTCATGGTATGCAAATCTGCATAAATAATTAATCGGAGAAAATAGAAGAGTGTTATCTCGTTGTGCCTTTTTAATTGCAGCACTTTTGGCTTTGGCTGGATGTGCTACACATCAGTCAGATATGTCATCGGTTTCTTTTCAACAAGTTCGATACATTCCACCAGAAATACAGGCTTTGTATGGTCCTGTAACGAATGAGACTTATTCGTTACCTGCTGTTGATCTTGCGACAATTGATCCAAAATATTGGCGACAAGAAGTGATTTATTATACATCTTATCCAGCTGGAACATTGGTTGTAGATACGCAAGAGTGTTTTCTTTACCTTATTGGTGAAAATGGAAAAGCTTTGCGTTATGGGATTGGGGTCGGTAAGGAAGGTTTAGCATTTGAAGGTGAGGGGGTTATACAGCGCAAGCGTCGGTGGCCAAATTGGGCTCCTACTGCAGCTATGATGGCTCGAGAACCAGAACGTTATGGACATCTTGGGAAAGGAATGCCACCAGGACCCGATAATCCATTAGGTGCGCGGGCACTTTATTTGTTCAAAAATGGGAAAGATACACTTTTCCGTATTCATGGTTCACACGAATCGTGGTCAATTGGGCGTGCTATTTCAAGTGGGTGCATTCGTTTGCTTAATCAAGATATTATCGATCTTTATGATCGTGTTCCCGTTGGTTCGCGTGTTGTGGTATTGCAAAACAATAGGAGTATTCCTACAGTTTATAGTCAACAATCAAATGGCTATGATCCGCTACAGTCGACCATTCAGCCAAATGAATTTTTTTAATTTTGGGGAGAAGATTGGAGAGAGCTGTTTAAGTGTTTTGGTTTTCTGTTCAATCTTCTCTTTTTCTTAAAAGAGAAAATAAGCCTTTCTTTTTCAAAAGTGCATACAAGCTTGTATTCTGATTCTATTTTTTAGCTTCTCACGTTGCCAACAGATTTTTCCTTTGAGAAAGTTTATAAGAGGATTTTTTTTAAGAGTTCTTATCCATATTCTTCACGCGACTGGGACACTCAAGCCAATGGTTTTGATTGTTTTTTATCGTTTGTGAAACTTCATTCATAAAGAGGGATTTCTCATCTTTTATAAGGAGAGCAATATTTTTTGCAATTGCCTCTAAGAGAGGGGATAACCATTCTTGATCAGATTTGGTGAAATTTCCCAGAACATGCTGATGAACAAGTTCTTTGCTTCCAGGATGACCAATTCCTATGCGTATACGACAATAGTCAGTACCACAATGGGCATCAATAGACTTAATGCCATTATGCCCATTATTTCCTCCACCAATTTTTATACGAACTTTTCCCGGTGACAGGTCTAACTCATCATAAATGATGATCAAATTCTTCAAATCTAATTTATAAAATCGCAAAGCTTCGCCAATAGCTTGACCAGAAAGATTCATGAAAGTTTGTGGTTTTATAAGAAAAATTTTCTCATTACTTATGAAACCATTGGAGATTTCTGCTTGAAACTTCTTTGACCATGGAGAAAAAGAGAAGGACTGATAAATGGCATCAACAGCCATAAAACCGATATTATGGCGGTTATTTTGATATTGTAAACCAGGATTGCCAAGACCAGCAATAAGCCACATGTGTATCTTCAGTCAAAGTATGAGTAAGGGTAATGCCTCATAAATTAAGGCGGAAAAAATTCCCGCCTTTTGAGTTTTATGAAGTTTCCGTGTTTTCTTCATCATTTTCTTGCTCAGAAGTTTCATCGCTGACATCCATGCCAGCAGGAGTTGCAATAGTTGCAATGGTAAAGTCTCGATCTTGGATGATGGGAGTCACATCTTTTGGCAGTTGCACTGCTGAAATGTGAATAGAATCACCAATAGAGTAGCTGGAGAGATCAATTTCAATAGCTTCAGGAATAGCACTTGCTGGAGCTGTACATTCAATTTCGTGCCGAACAATATTGAGGACACCACCCTTTTTAAGTCCAGGTGCCGTATCTTCATTGAGGAAGTGGACAGGAATATTCACTTCTACAACAGATTTTGCTGAAATGCGTAAAAAGTCTACATGGAGGGGAAAGTCACGCACGGGATCTAATTGATAATCTTTTGGCAAAACCATAATTTTTTGCTTGTCAAGAATAATCGTTGCAATGGTGGTACGAAAGCCACCGGCATGAATTTTGTAGAAAATTTCTTTATAGGGAACTGTTATTGCCAAGGGTGGTTGTTTTTCACCATAAATGACAGCAGGAATAAGACCGTTGCGGCGAAGTTCACGGGAGGACCCCTTACCAACCCGCTCGCGTTTTTCGGCCTTAAGAGTGTAGCTTTTACTCATAATTTAAGTCCTTTTTACATGATTGGAGATCCTTCAAAAACAGTAATAGTTTTTGCATGGATATGAAGATATGCGCTAACCAACAGCGATCACTCCATTCTACGTTGCCTCCAAGGGTGTCTACGCAGAAGTTTGTTCTATAGTTCAAACTATTCATAGATGCAAGAGTTGTGGGAAAAATCGATGATTTCTACCGTTAAAAAGGAGGAAATGTTACAAATTGCGGTGTGGATGGAGAATCAACCAATATGTGCTGGCACTGATATGTTCAAAATCAAACACTGGAGATGTTATGAAGGTTGAGATTGCCTTGGGTGAGATGTCAGAGAATCGTGCTTTGCATAAATCGATGCCAGCACTTCTTGACTTAGAAGAATTATTGGCGACACGTCTTCTTGTACAAGGTAATTCCGGTTCAGGGAAATCACATCTTTTACGCCGTCTTTTGGAGCAAAGTGCTAAGTGGGTGCAGCATTGTGTAATTGATCCAGAAGGCGATTTTGTAACTTTGGCAGATAAATTTGGTCATGTTATTGTAGAGGCTCAACGTAGTGAATTAGAGTTGACTCGTATTGCCCATCGCATTCGACAACATCGAGTTTCAGTGGTATTTAATCTTGAAGGCTTGGATACTGAACAACAGATGCGTGCTGTAGGGGCTTTCCTTGGGGCACTTTTTGATGTGGAACGTGATTATTGGTATCCTATGCTTGTCGTTGTCGATGAAGCACAATTGTTTGCTCCAACTGCAGCAGGAGAAGTTTCTGATGAAGCGCGTAAAATTTCTTTGAGCGCTATGACCAATCTTATGTGTCGAGGACGTAAACGTGGTCTTGCTGGTGTTATTGCGACACAACGTTTGGCTAAGCTTGCCAAAAATGTTGCTGCTGAAGCTTCAAACTTTTTAATAGGGCGGACTTTTTTAGATATTGATATGGTGCGCGCTGCTGATCTTTTGGGAATGGAGCGTCGCCAAGCGGAAATGTTTAGAGATCTTGAACGGGGAAATTTTATAGCTTTAGGCCCTGCTTTATCACGACGTCCCTTACCAATCATTATCGGTTCTGTTGAAACTTTGGCACGCTCTTCTAGTCCTAAATTAATGCCACTTCCAACAGAGCGGGATGATGTGCAAGAGCTCGTTTTTACTGCTTCACCAGAGGAAATTTTAACGCCATTTAAACAAACACGAGAGCCGATGAGGGAAAAATCAATGCACGAGATGTTAGAGGAGGTAGTGCATAAAAAACAAGAGCTGTTGGAAGAAAACCTGAGTTTATTTCCTGAACTTTCTGATGTTGAGCGTGACGGCCAAGCAGAACATATTATTCGGGAAATTCTTGAGGATTCTGAGGCTTTTTATCGTTCAACAGCGGTGCTTTATCAAGATTTTTCAGTTCGTTGCCGTATCCATGGTATGTCAAAGGTTCCTTTTAATCTTTCACAATTTCGGCGTAAATTGGCTATTGCTCAGGCTTTTGTTGATGAACAAACGGCTGTCAGTGAACATTGGAAACATATTTTGCAGATATCAGAAAGTTTGGAAGAAGATGTTCAAGGAGTCTTCTTGAATGTGGCACAGGCCGCATTAGGGGGAAAGCCATGTCCATCTGATGCATTTTTAGCACGTCTTTATGGAACTCATTCTTTAAGCCGTGCACGCCGACTTTTAACCTACTTTGAAGAGCGTGGACTTATTGTTATTCATACGCATTTTAGTGGTCAACGTATTGTTGCATTTCCTGATCTTGGTGTTGAAACAGCACCGGGAGACCCCAAGGAACCACTTTAACCAAATAAGCTGGAAACCGATTGTTCTGCTGCTGTCCTTGCTATTGCTTCTCCAATAAGGTCGGCAATGGGCAAAACACGAATATTATGGGTTTTCTCAATAGCTTGTGTTGGCATAATTGAATCTGTAATAACCAATTCTTTCATCTCTGAATTGGCAATTCGTTCGATTGCATTACCAGAAAGAACACCGTGCGTGATATAAGCCGTGACACTATTGGCACCATGTTTAAGCAGAGCACTTGCTGCATTGCATAAAGTTCCACCTGAATCAACAATATCATCAAGCAAAAGGCAATCTTTTCCCGATACATCTCCAATGATATTCATAACTTCTGATTCACCGGGGCTTTCGCGACGTTTATCCACAATAGCGAGCAAACTGTTCAAGCGCTTGGCGAGCGCGCGCGCGCGAACCACACCACCCACATCAGGTGAAACAACGATAACATTTTCAAGAGAATAATGCACTTTGACATCGCGAGAAATGACAGGAACAGCATAGAGATTATCTGTAGGGATATCAAAAAAACCTTGAATTTGTCCTGCATGAAGGTCCAATGTTAAAACACGATGGGCCCCTGCTTCCGTAATTAGGTTGGCAACAAGTTTTGCAGAAATAGGAGTCCGTGGTCCTGGTTTTCTATCTTGGCGGGCATAGCCAAAATAGGGGATAACAGCTGTAATACGACGTGCAGAAGAACGACGAAGGGCATCAATCATGATGAGCAATTCCATCAAATGATCATTTGCGGGATAGGATGTAGATTGCAAAACAAAAACATCTTGGCCACGTACATTTTCATGCAGTTCTACGAAAATTTCTTGATCAGCAAAGCGCTTTACAGTTGCTTTGCCTAAGGGGATGTTCAAATAATTTGCAACATCTTCAGCTAGGCGTGGATTAGAATTTCCGCAGAAAAGTTTCATAGTAGAACCTCTGAATCATCATGGTGAGAATGCGACACGGTTTTTAATTTCTTTTTATTAAATTGCAAGAGAACAATTACAAAAGCCTTACAATTTTATCGATTATTATTAAAGAGCTATGCAGTATGTTTTCTCTTTTTCCAAAAGTTTGTTACTTTTAGAGCAAAGTTTTTTCTCCATGCGGCAAAGAAATACATATTGATTAATCTTTTTGGTTATTACTTTATAAAAATGCTTTCAATATGGGGAATGTTTCATATTTAAGATGAATGAAGGGGAGTAATAAAAAGAAGTATCATCTTGCCTTCAATTATTATAACCAAACATTGAAAATGATCACAGCGAAGGCTATCATATTTTATGTGCTGGTAGATAATTTTGTGAAAAAAGCAAAGTCCAATGGGATTTATTTTTACATTTGGGTAAAAAGTTTAGTTTTGCAGTTTTGGTATTGTTCTCAAGTATAAAAGGGGCTCATCTTTTGTTTTTCAGCATAATAGCAGAAATTTGCCGTCCGTAATCGGGTTCGTTGCGGTGTATTGCACGGCGATAGGAGAAAAAACGCTGTTCATCTTGATAGGTACAAAGCTCTACACAAGAAGCATTAACGCCTGCTTCTTTGAGTTGGTTTATAATAAATGCCCATAGATTAAAATAAAAGCGATTTATTTTGTCTGTTTTTAAAAAATATTTTTGGTATTTGCTGTGGTAATCAATAAATTGGTCGTAAAATTCATTTGTTACTTCGTAGTGATAAGGGCCAATACAAGGTCCAAGGACTGCTGTTATTGATTGTCTTTTGGCTCCTTGTGTTTCCATAACAGCAATTGTTTTCTCGATAATTCCATTTAAGCTTCCACGCCAGCCAGCATGAGTTGCAGCGATGACTTCAGCTTGTGGATCAGCAAACAGAATGGGTCCGCAATCTGCTGTAAGAACCCCAATAACGAGTTCTGGGGTGGTCGTAACCAAAGCATCAGCTTGAGGAGGTGCACCGATAGTTGCTTGATGAGCTACGACAACGTTACAGGAGTGTATTTGATTGACTGTGACTAAATTTTGCGCCTCAATAGAAAAATAATTGGCGATCAAAAGACGATTCTGTACAATATATTCAAGCTGATCATTTGAACCTTTCCCAACATTAAGACTATGATAAAGATTTTTTGAAACACCACCTTGACGTGTAAAAAATCCATGTTTTATCCCATGGGTGTGTAAAGTAGAAAGATTTTTTGCAAGAATGGGATGAGGGATAGATTTCATAAAAGTTCCTTATGGAGATTATTTGAAATGAGGATGGAGATGTTCATATTTGTCAATGAATATTTCAGATACTGATGTGCTTATTGACAAAAGCGCCGATCATCAAAATTGAGGAGGTATGGAGATGTTTTTATCACTGAAATGTAAAACTTTAAATAATTTTCCCATCTGATCTGGACCAGCGAGCCGTTCGATGTCTTGGCGGATTTTGTCTTGCAAAGGAGCACTTTTGCCAACTCCAAGCTGGTTTGCGCGCTCCAGTAGCCCCATTTTAAAAAGAAATTCTCCTTGCTCTAAGATTTCAGCAAAACAGCCCTGTTCAAGAGCTATGTTTTTTAAAAAAGAAAAATCAACATGGGATGTTAAATCATGTTCACCAGGGGCATCAAAAACATCACGAAATTTATGTTTTGAGAGTGCTTGCAAGGTATCGCCAAAGGCAAGCTCACAAGCACCATAGTCGATAAGTAAAGCAGAACCTGTCACTTGCACTAAATGGTGGCTGATTTGTTGCATGAATTGATGCCGTAAAGGGGCATGTTCAAAAATTGTTCCGTCAGGCACTTTAGAACAATAGGTTTGTAGACAAGAAGAGGGAAGTTTATGCGGGGCAGCAATAAAGATGAAATCTCCATTTTGATTGACTGTAATGCAGCGCTCTTTCCATTCTCCATTGACTTTAATATATTGGTTGATAGGGAGTGTATCGAGAAATTCATTAGCAATGAGGAAGAGAGGTTTTGAAGGAATTTGATTAAAATTTTCAATGCTATGGATTTGTTTTTGATAAGAGCAAAGGCGCTTTTTTTGTTCTTTTGCAAGTTTTTTGCTTATTTCGATCAGAAAAATTTCAGCAGCATTAAATGCTCTTGTAGAAAGCTTTTGGATGGTTCGCAAAATGTCATCCATCAAAATTCCACGTCCTGGACCTATCTCAGCGAGGATAAAAGGATGAGGACAACCTTGAGCTTTCCAGCTCGCAAGAGTCCAAATGCCAATCATCTCTCCAAATAATTGGCTTATTTCAGGTGCTGTAATGAAATCACCATCACGTCCAAAAGGTGTTTGTGTTTGATAATAACCAAACTGAGGATCTGTAAGTGCCAACGTCATATATTGGCTAACAGTGATTGGTCCATTAAGGACAATAATTTCTTTAATTTTTTCTTTTAGATTGGCCATTTTCTGTCGATTTATATTTAAAGGCGTGGAGAAGAAGATACCCCCCTAAAAGAAGCATGGGAAGAGATAAAGCCATGCCATAGGTAAAACCAGTAGAATGGAAAAGTGTCGAAAACCATTCTGGATCTTCTTGAGGCGCACGGTAAACTTCAGAAATGCTGCGTGCTACTGCGTAGCCTATAATAAATGTTCCTGATACAGCACCGGGACGCTTTAATGCTTTGAACCCAAAAATAAGAAGACACAAGATGATGAAGAGAAGAAATCCTTCCATAAATGCTTCGTAAAGCTGGCTTGGATGGCGCGGTAAATAGTAAGGATCGAGAGGAAAACAAACAGCCCAAGGATGTGTAGTGATATTGCCCCATAACTCTTGGTTGATGAAGTTGCAGATTCGTACAATGCCGATACCAATAGGAGCACCTGCAGCAATGATATCAAACATGGCTCGTATGTTAATATAATTTTTACGGGCAAACCAGATCATAGCAATGATAATACCAATAAGTCCGCCATGAAAGGACATTCCCCCATCCCATACGGCAATGATAGCACTTGGATGGTTAAAATAGTAAATGGGATCCCATACAAGAACTTGTCCTAAACGCCCTCCGATAACAACACTTATGGCAGACCAGACAACAAAATCTCCGATCTTTTCTTTATCCATAGGAGGGTGGTCTCTATACCATAGAGATGTTTTTTTTAATAATTTTTGCGCATACCACCAAGCAAAAAGAATACCCAGTACGTAACCAAGTCCATACCAATGAAGTGCTATGGGACCTAGCTGGATAATGACAGGATCAAGGAAAGACGGAAAAGCAATGGCTGGACAAGACAGATTGTTCATGAGTTAAGCATTTTACATTATACGAGATGAATATGAAGTGACTCTGATGGTCAGAAATGACAGATGAATGCACAATGGTCAAGTCAGTAGGGAGGCTAGTCAGAAAGGGAGATAGATTTCCACTGATTTATCGCGGTAAAAAAATATGGTGATAAAGGAATATTAAAAAATCTTAAACAAAATCGTTATGAAAAGTCTACATAGTATGTAAAATATAGAGTAAAAGGAACAAATTACAGTATCTAAATGTTATGAGAATACGCTATAATGCGTGCGTCAATAATTAAAATTTAAGGAAAAATGTTATGCGTAATGGATCAAATCGTATTCTTGATGAATTAGCAAAATTAGCAACGGATGCTGCTGACGTTGCGCAAGGCATACGACGTGAAGCTGGAACAGCTTTTCGTGTGCAGGCTGAAAAGATAGCAAACAAGCTTGATCTTGTTTCTCGCGAAGAGTTTGAGACTTTTAAGGAGATGGTGCTGAAAATCCATGCTGATAATGCTGATTTGAAAAGGCGCCTTGATGATTTAAAGAAAGGTGATTAAAAAAAACGCAGACACAAAAAAGTAAAATAGTTTCTTAAAAAAAGAATCTTCAAAAAATATCCCCAATTTTTCAATGTGATGCGTGAAACTAAAAAATGCTTAATCTTGAGTCTGTTAGAGCGGAGCATTTGTTTATTTTTGATTTTTTTTTGGGTAAAATACATTTTTTTGAATCAGGGGGGCTGGCGCTATGAAATTGTATCAATACACTGAAAAGACTTGATGATTCGTTTTATGACTATCAGGTTGCCCTAAACAGCGCGATTGTGTTCTGGGTGTTTGTGTACTGTCGATGTTTTTATGTGTATTTGTTTGGTGTAAAGGTTCTGATTGTAGCAAAATATTGTTACAGTTTAGACGGTTTATATTCTGTTGACAATGTTTTAAGATGATTGAGGATTGTGATGAGGCTTGCATTTTGCGCCACAGAAAGAAAAGAGCACCCTGTTGACTTTATCGAACAGATTGCCTGTGAATATGATTGGTCGTTTGAGCGGGATGCACAAGATGAAATTAGCGTTTGTGTGGAAGGAAAACGCGCAAACTATCGTCTTGCTTTTTCATGGATGGAAGAGCATGAAGCACTTCATTTAGCTTGTTCGTTTGATCTCTCTACTAAAAATGCTCGAACAGCTGAAATACAGCGCTTATTGCTAGCAATTAATGAAAAGTTGTTGTTGGGACATTTTGATTACTGGCAAAGGAATAATTCAGTTATTTATCGACAAGGTCTTCTTTTGGCTGGTGGGATGCATCCATCTCATATACAGGTTGAAACATTGTTGATACATGCACTTAAAGCCTGTGAAAGCCATTATGTTGCATTTCAGATGGTTGCTTTGTCGGGAGAAAGTGCTTACAAGGCACTACAGTACACTTTGTTTGAAACTGTAGGGAATGCCTAAAATATACAGTCTGTTATTTTTACAGACGGTTTGCGGAAATATTGCTCATAGGGGGACATCAAGAATAGCGCGCACTCCCCCGAGTGGGCTCTCATCTAATTGTATATTGCCACCATGGCTGCGTGCTATGTCTTGAGCAATAGAAAGACCAAGTCCTGTTCCACTTGCATCTTGATTTCGCGCTTTATCAAGTCGAAAGAATGGCTTAAAAACTTCTGTGCGCATATCTTCATGAATTCCAGGTCCATTATCATCGATTATCAATATAAAAGATTCTTGTTGAGAGTTAGCGGTTAGTTTAACAGTCGTGCCGTAACAAAATGCATTTGTTACAAGATTGCTGACTAAGCGTGTGAAAGCACGGGGACGTACTTGTATTTCTGTAGGACCTTCAATGGTGTAAGAAAATTGACGTTTGTGAAGACGAGCATCGGTGGAGAATTTTTGCATAAGAGCATTTAAATCAAAAGTCTTGACACTTTCACTTCCTTCACCACGAGCAAAAGCAAGATAATCTTCTAACATATTTTGCATGTCACTTACATCTTGCTCAAGCGGTTTAATATCAAAGTCAGTATTTACTAATGCCAGCTGAAGTTTAAAGCGTGTAAGAATGGTTCTTAAATCATGACTTACTCCTGAGAGCATCATGGTACGTTGTTCAATTTGGCGTTCAATACGTTCACGCATGCGTAAAAAAGCGATGCCTGCACGACGGACTTCATCAGCTCCTTGTGGTTGAAATCCTTTTGGTAAAGGACGACCGCGTCCAAAGCTTTCTGCTGCTTCAGCCAATTGTTGAATCGGTTTGATTTGATTGCGCAAGAAGTAAATTGCTATCAGCAATAAAACAAGAGCTGTTCCTACCATCCAGCTTAAAAAAATAGCAGTATTGGAAGCATAGGCTTGGCTGCGTGGAGCAAAGACGCGTAAGATGTTGTGACCAAGGTGGATACGGATTTCAACAAGATCAGAATCTCCTACGGTATCGATCCAGAAGGGACGGTTAATTTGGCGGGTGATTTCTTCACTTAAAAAATAGTCAAGAATTGCAAAAAATGGCTTAGGTCCTGGAGGGGGTAAGGAGGTAGGAGATAGAATAGAAATATTTAATCCCATACGTTGTTGTGCAATACGCTTGATATCTTCATAGTTATCTTGTTGGGGATATGTTTCAAGAATATCAATAATGGCTGAAATATCATGCACGACAGCCGTTGAAAGACGCTCGGTTACCATTTGCCAATGGCGTTCCATAAAGACATAAGCAATGACCGTTTGCAGAAGCACCATGGGAGCGATAATAATGATTAAAGAGCGAGCATAAAGCCGTTTAGGCATTTTTTTCGTTAACCATCGAAGAAAAAATCTTAAAGGTTTGATCATTCTTGTGCCTATTCAATAGAGAGTTTATACCCTATTCCTCGCACGGTTTGGAGCCATATAGGCAGTGCTGGATTTTTTTCGATCTTACGACGAAGGCGGTTGATCTGCACATCAATGGCACGTTCACTTATATTGCTGTCATCTGTCGCGAATTTATGGCGCGGAATTGTATCGCCTGCATTTTCGGCAAACATGACCATCATTTCTTGTTCTTTATCTGTTAATTTAATAATTTCTCCTCCTTTTTTGAGTTCGCGTCGTGAAATTGAAAATATATAAGGACCAAAAACGATTTGCTCAATTTTAGGTTGGCTAAGGGGAAAACCACGTCGTAAAATGGCGTTGATGCGAAGGAGAAGTTCACGAGGGTCAAACGGCTTAGACAGATAATCATCGGCCCCTGCTTCTAATCCACGGATACGATTGTCTATTTCTGATAAAGCTGTTAGCATCAAGATAGGAACATCTTTTGTTTGGCGGAGTGAATGAGTGAGATCAATACCGTTTTCGCTAGGCATCATGACATCAACAATAAGAAGATCAAAATCTAAACTTGCCAACAGTCGTCTTGCTTCATTCGCATTGGCTGAAACTGAAACACGAAATCCATTTTTAATGAGAAACTGAAATAAAAGATTGCGAATACGAGTATCGTCATCAATCACAAGAAGGTGAGGGGCATCGTCACACAAAACTTGAACGTGATTGGTCATTCTTAAAAAAACCTTGATAAAAATTTAGTTTACACAAAATGCAAGTTTACATAAGTTGTATAAAGCTGTCGAGCAGCACCTTTACCTTAAAGGAGAGAAAGTTTTATTTATAAATTTAAAAAAGTTACTTTTGAAAAGGATATTATGGGTAGTCTTAATATACATATTATTCCCGTTACGACATTCCAACAAAATTGCACTTTGCTTTTTGATAGTGAATGTAAAACGGGGGTTCTCGTTGATCCTGGTGGTGATTGGCCGCGGATTCAAGACGTAATCGAAAAGAAGGGTGTTATTGTTGAGGCTATTTGGGTAACACATGGTCATTTTGATCATGTAGGAGCAGCAATGCAAGCGAAAGAAGCGCTTAATGTAAAAATTATCGGTTCACATCGCGATGATAAGCCTGTGATGGATGCTGTGAGCGAAAGCGCAAAAAATTATGGCATCACTGATGCTTGCATCTGTATTCCTGACAAATGGTTAGAAGATGGTGAGTGTGTTCATTTTGCTGGACATGTGTTTAAGGTTTTTCACACCCCAGGACATTCCCCTGGTCATGTTATTTATTTCAATGAAAAAGAGCGCTTAGCCCTCTTGGGTGATGTTCTTTTTCGTGGTTCTATTGGACGTACGGACTTCCCCTTCTGTTCCTATGAAAAATTGATGCAATCTCTTCGAGAAAAAGTTTTACCCTTAGGCGATGATGTTTGTTTTATTTGTGGGCATGGTCCCAAAAGTAGCATAGGCTATGAGCGCCAAAATAATCCTTTTCTTCAAGATTTTAATATATGAGCAAACAAAAAAACGCTTTGAAGCGTTTTTTTGTGCCATTTAAGACTTTTTAGTAGGGCGGAACAGAAGTTAATTTATTGGGGCATAACAAACGTGTTCCAAACCATTACGGTCTCGGAAAGTTCCTGTTTTAGGGTTGAAAGAACGGTATTTTTTCTTGCAATAGTTAAGCCAATCAGACTCCCATGATTGTTGTACTGGCTCATATTCCACCGTTTGCGGAGCTTCATAAATTATCTGTTCTTGTGGAACCTGTTGATATACAATTTGATGCTGTGGTGCGGTTTGATAAACAACTTGTGGCTGTTCTGGTTTTTTTAAAATTTTGCCGAGAAGTGCACCTGCTGCAAGAGCAAGAATGCCTATTGCTAAAGCTTCTCCTGAGTTATTTATATTAATACTACTGTGTTTTGTCTTTTTGCGCTCGACATAATGATATGTCTTGTGTTCAACATGATGGTGTTGTTGTGCTCCCCATTTATGGCTAACATAATGACGCTTGTGGGGATTATCAAAAGAGCGATGTTCACTATGAGAAAAATGGGAGCTAAAATTGTGAGCTGGTAAACCAGCCTCCCTCCTCATATCATAGCTATGATACCATGCCATATCTGCAAGCGTTGGATTTAATGGCATCAAAACGGTTGCAGTAGACATTGCTGATAATACCGCTAATCTGAAGAGTTTTTTCATAATGATGCTCCTTGTGTAAATTCGTATTTTTCACATCCTACACGTTTCAAACTGAATAGAGCCTGAACAATTTTGGACTTTATTGTGACAAAAAAATAAAAATTCATTTAGTTAAAACATTGCCGGTACAGTAAAATAAAATCATGACAAAATTTTGATTTCAATTAATGTAATATTCTTAAGGTTAATTAAGCAGCTTGTATTGAGAGCAGCAGATTTTTTACTATTGGTTATAAATTCTTTATTGATGAGTACTTTTTTATTAATTGATACAATATGAATTAAACAATAGGTGTATGAATAAAAGTTATCGTTTTTTATTATAGGCTTATGGTGCTAAGATAAAATCTTATTTGTGTGATAGAATACAGTCCTGTTTGACTACTCTCTTGTGAGGTTAAATATTGAGTTCGATATCAGATTATAACTGTATAAGATAATATATTGCGGGAACTTTTTTTGATATATGGGAAACATTCTCTTTAATTTTTTTGTGCTCATTTAGGTTTTAGAAGTGTTTTTGGCATGTTTTGATAGTTTTAGGGATTTTTTTATAACGTGGTTTAACAAGAAAAATTGCTAAAGGGGGACATCAATAATAGCGCGTAAGCCCCCTAGAGGGCTATCATCCAATTGAATATTGCCTCCATGGCTACGTGCTATATCTTGAGCAATAGAAAGGCCGAGTCCTGCTCTACTCGCATCTTGATTTTGTGTTTTATCAAGTTTAAAGAATGGCTTAAAGACTTCTGTGCGCATATTTTTATGAATCCCATGTCCATCATCATCAATAGTTATGATGAAAGATTCTTGTTGGGATATGGCTGTTAGTTTGACAATATTAGCGTGACAAAATGCTTTTGATACAAGATTGCTGATGAGACGCGTGAAGGCATGTGGGCGTACTTGTATTTGTGTAGGGCTTTCAATGGTGTAGGAAAATTGACGTTTGTGAAGATGCGCATCGGTAGAGAATTTTTGCATAAGAGCATTTAAATCAAAAGTTTTAATACACTCACTTCCTTCACTACGGGCAAAAGCAAGGTCATTTTCTAACATATTTTGCATGTCGCTCACATCTTGCTCAAGCGGCTTAATATCAAAGTCAGTATTTGCTAACGCTAGTTGAAGTTTAAAACGGGTGAGAATGGTTCTTAAATCATGGCTTACACCCGAAAGCATTATGGTGCGTTGTTCGATATAGTTAGAAGATGGTGAGTGTGTGTATTTTGCTAGACATGAGTTTAGGGTTTTGCATACACTAGGGCATTCCCTTGGTCATGTTATTTATTTCAATGAAAAAGAGCGCTTAGCCCTCTTGGGTGATGTTCTCTTTTGTGGTTCTATTGGACGTACGGACTTCCCCTTCTGTTCCTATGAAAAATTGATACAATCTCTTCGAGAAAAAGTTTTACCCTTAGGCGATGATGTTTGTTTTATTTGTGGGCATGGTCCTAAAAGTAGCATAGGCTATGAGCGCCAAAATAATCCTTTTCTTCAAGATTTTAATATATGAGCAAACAAAAAAACGCTTTGAAGCGTTTTTTTGTGCCATTTAAGACTTTTTAGTAGGGCGGAACAGAAGTTAATTTATTGGGGCATAACAAACGTGTTCCAAACCATTACGGTCTCGGAAAGTTCCTGTTTTAGGGTTGAAAGAACGGTATTTTTTCTTACAATAGTTAAGCCAATCAGATTCCCATGATTGTTGTACTGGCTCATATTTCACCATTTGCGGAGCTTCATAAATTATCTGTTCTTGTGGAACCTGTTGATATACAATTTGATTTTGTGGTACTATTTGATAAACAACTTGTGGCTGTTCTGGTTTTTTTAAAACTGTACCAAGAATCGTACCTGTTGCAAGACCAAGAATACCCATTACTACAGCATCTCCTGAGTTTTCTATATGAACATTACGGTGTTTTGTTTTTTTGCGCTCGACGTAATGATACGTTTTGTTTTCAATATAATGATAATGGTGGTGGTGGTGATGATGGTGTTGTTGTTCCGTCTTACTATGTTTGGCTACAAACCTTTCATGTTCGGCTTTAAATCTTCTTTTGCCGTCTTCAAAACTCTTGTGGAAATCATCAACAAACTTTTGGAAATCATCAGAAAAAAAGCCACGTTTTCTATCATAACAATGGGAGCGAGAAAAACCGCAAGGCGGGATATCAGCTTTCTTCCTTATTTCCCTTATCGCATCATCTGTTTCTTTACGCATCTTCCTCATCATATCATCTATTTCTCTCGAGATAGAGTCACTACGATTCCATGCCATATTCGCAAGCGTTGCATTTAGCGGCATCAAAACGGTCACAGTTGACATTGCTGATAATACCGCTAACCTGATCACTTTTTTCATAATGATGCTCCTTGTGTAAATTCGTATTTTTCACATCCTACACGTTTCAAACTGAATAGAGCCTGAACAATTTTGGACTTTATTGTGACAAAAAAATAAAAATTCATTTAGTTAAATCTACCACGGAGACAGTACAATAAAATCATAACAGAATTTTGATTTCAATTAATGTACTCTGCTTGAGGTTAATTAATAAATTTGTATTGAGAGTACCCGATTTTTTACTATGGGATATAAAATCTTTATTTATTGGTACTTTTTTATTGTTTGGTACAATATGAATTGAACAATAGGTGTATGAATACAAAGTTATCATTTTTTATCATAGTCTTATGGTTCTATGAGAAAGTCTTATTTTACTTTATTTGTGTTATAGAACAGTGACCTATTTGAATATTTTTTTGTAAGGATCGATAATATTGAGTTAAATATCAGAGTATAACTGTATAAAATAATATATTTTGGAATTTTTTGTAAAATGTTCTTTCTTATGTTGTTTTAGACAAATTGGAGCACCCTTGATGTTGGAGGTTGTCTATTTTTCGAATAATGCTGTTTGCTTTTGAACCTTAGTCTTTTTTAGAAGAGCTGAAGATTATTTTATGCGGTTTGAAATTTCTTACTCCTTCATTGATTGCGTTTTTTTCGTTTTATTGTTGCTTGATTAGGGGTGTTTTTACGAGATTTTCCTTTTTGATTTTCCAAAATACCAGTGTCCATGGTTGGTCCCATGTGTGCAAGGTCTGGTTTGGAGAAAAGACTTTGTTGTAACACGGGCTCATGGGTGGATTGTTCGCTATGATGTGTTAAGGGATTTTCTGCGAGTTCTAGTTCTATCTTTTGTAATTGTTTGATTTCATCGCGAAGTCGCGCTGCTTCTTCAAAATTAAGGTCAGCAGCTGCTTCATGCATTAATTTTTCAAGGTGTTTAATATGAGATGCTAAATTGTTGCCAACTATTTTTTTTTTCTCGATAACATCAGGGATATTTGTACGAACATGGTTGTTTTCATCGCCTAAATTGAGAATATCTCCGATATTTTTTTTGATACTTTTCGGTGTGATATGGTGTTCTTCATTATAGGCTATTTGTTTTTGTCGACGTCTTTGTGTCTCCTGTAAGGCTCGTTCTATGGAACCAGTGATCGTATCTGCATAGAGGATAACACGGCCATCTACGTTACGTGCAGCACGTCCGATTGTTTGTATGAGGGAAGTTTCAGAGCGCAAAAAGCCCTCTTTATCGGCATCTAGAATGGCAACAAAACCACATTCTGGAATATCTAAGCCTTCTCGGAGCAAGTTGATACCGATGAGGACATCAAAGGTGCCAAGCCGAAGATCGCGTAGAATTTCAATGCGTTCTAGTGTATCAATGTCAGAATGCATGTAGCGTACACGAATGTCTTGTTCGTGGAGATATTCAGTTAAGTCCTCAGCCATACGCTTTGTGAGAACTGTCACCAATGTACGGTAGCCTTTTTGAATTGTTTTACGAATTTCATTCACAACATCATCGACTTGATTTTTGGCTGGACGAACCTCTGTTGGTGGGTCAACAAGCCCTGTTGGGCGAATAACTTGTTCCGCAAAAGTGCCGTGAGATTGTTCTATTTCCCAGCGTCCAGGTGTTGCGGAGACAGCAATCGTTTGTGGGCGCATAGCATCCCATTCTTCAAAGCGCAAAGGACGGTTATCCATACAAGAAGGGAGGCGAAAACCATATTCTGCTAGTGTTGCTTTTCTACGAAAGTCACCTCGGTACATGCCCCCAATTTGGGGAATGGTTACGTGGCTTTCATCGATAAAAACAAGAGCATTATTTGGAATGTATTCGAACAAGGTTGGTGGTGGTTCTCCGGGTTTTCGTCCTGTTAAATAACGTGAATAATTTTCTATTCCGGCGCATGAACCGGTGGTTTCTAACATTTCTAAATCAAAAATTGTACGTTGTTCTAAACGTTGTGCTTCTAAAAGACGTCCAGCTGCGTTCAACTCATCGAGGCGTTGAACGAGTTCCATTTTGATGGCTTTCATTGCTTGATTGAGTGTTGGTCGCGGTATTACATAGTGTGAATTGGCATAAATTTTAATCGATTGAAGATCGCCTGTTTTTTGTCCGGTGAGAGGATCGAATTCCGTAATTGTTTCCACTTCATCGCCAAAGAGCGAAATACGCCAAGCACGATCTTCGAGGTGGGCAGGGAAAATTTCGATTGTATCCCCTCGTACACGAAAGGAACCACGAATGAAATTGATATCTTGTCGATAATACTGTTGAGAGACTAAATCAGCCAAGAGTGTTCGTTGATTGAGTTTGTCCCCTTTTGCTATTTGGAAGGTCATGGCCGTATAGGTTTCTACGGAACCAATTCCGTAGATGCAGGAGACAGAGGCGACGATAATAACGTCATCACGCTCTAAGACGGCGCGTGTTGCAGCATGACGCATCCGGTCGATTTGTTCATTAATTGAGGATTCTTTTTCAATATAGGTATCAGAGCGTGCAACGTAGGCTTCTGGCTGATAATAGTCATAATAGGAAACAAAATATTCGACGGCATTATGGGGAAAAAAACTTTTAAATTCACCGTAAAGCTGCGCTGCTAGAGTTTTATTTGGTGCTAAGATTAAAGCTGGACGCTGTGTTTTTTCAATGATATTGGCCATTGTATAGGTTTTTCCTGAGCCGGTAACACCCAAAAGCACTTGTGTACGTTCATCTTTTTGAATTCCCTCAACCAGAGTTTTTATGGCTTGAGGTTGATCTCCCGCGGGTTTAAAAGATGTTTCGAGTTGAAATGGAATACCACCTTCAGACTTTTCAGGACGAACAGGGCGGTGAGGTGTCCATAACGCGCCATTCTTAAAAAGAGGATTACCTGAAGCAATGAGAGCAGAAAGAGCTTCTACTGTTGCAGTAACACCATTTTTCATTGTTGTATCCTTTGATAGAAAAGTGTTGGTGATTTTAAAGAAAATACTAATTTTACAAATTTATTACGACAACAGCAAAACGTTATTGAACAGATTTATTTTGGTTTATTAGAGCTTTCATTAGGATATTGATCAAGTTTTTTATGAGAAGAGTTCTTTGAAGTATTTCTTTGGAGGGGGTATATTTGTGGTTGTTCGTGGACACTATTGCATTTTTGCCATGATGATATTCAAGAGGGCATAAGTTATTATGGCTGTTATGGAGAATAATCGGTATGTTTGGGCACTAAAGACATTGTATATGTGTGATAAAGATCGTTTCCATCTTTAAATGAAAGATAACGAGATGACACCCAACCTATTTGAGTGTTATATCGGATATGGCACCAATTTCCTTCACAGTTTTTAACAAAAACCAATTCTCCAGCAGAGATTAAGCCGCAAAGCGCATACTGAGTGCTGGGACCTGTTCTAAAATTAAGATTTCTCGTAACAAAAGCATCTGCTGCCTCTGATATTGTTGTGGCTAAAAAGAAAGAGCCAAACATAAAAAAAATGACGATTTTTTTCATTTTTCTGTAAAGAATTTCTTTAGAGATTTTCTATCCTTCTCTCTTCATATCCCATATGATTTCTTTTACTAGATTATGATAAAACAGAAAAAAATACAATTCTTTCTTCTTTAGGACACTTTAAAGAGAATAGTGAAGTTTAACGTTTTAAACACCAAAATGAGATGTTTTAATCACTATTTGTGCATGTTTTGTTTCCTTTATTTATTTTTGTATGGAAAACAGCGATACTGTACTATATAATAAAAAAGATCGTAGTTTTCGGATTCCAAAAGTAATTTTGGAAGCCGTTTTTTGTATTTTTATTAAACCTTCCGTGTAATAGAAAGGGACGGATTATGGAAAAAGTTCCGATGACTACAGCTGGTTTTGAGAGTCTTAAAGAAGAGTTGCGTTGGCGTCAACAACAGGAGCGTCCGCGAATTATTGAAGCAATTTCTGAAGCGCGTGCGCATGGTGATTTATCCGAAAATGCTGAGTATCACGCAGCTAAAGAAGCGCAAAGTCATAATGAGGGGCGTATAAATGAGCTTGAAGATTATATCGCGCGAGCAGAAGTTATAGATGTCTCGCGTCTTTCAGGTGACAAAATAAAATTTGGCGCAACCATTAAACTCTTGGATGAGGACACTGAAGAAAAAAAAGTGTATCAGATCGTAGGAGATCAAGAAGCTGATGTAAAGGTTGGTAAAATCTCTATTTCTTCGCCTATCGCACGTGCACTTATTGGCAAGCAAGAAGGTGATGTGATTGAGGTGAATGCACCAGGTGGTGCGCATAATTATGAGATCATTAAGGTTCAGTACATCTAAATAACATATGGATTATTATGCGTGTATCTTTGGACGAAACTGAGGTTATTGCGCCTCACTTTAAAAGGCGTTTGTCGGGAGTAACATCTACGATTATTCAGCTTATTCCAATGCAACGCGAACAGGGTATGCGTATATCCACTTTGGGGTTTGGTTTACCACAAACTTTACCGGCTCTTGCCTTTAGGGACCTTTTCGGACTTTGGAAAAGTCCGAAAGGGAAGCCATTTCGTATTTGGCATGCACGACGCAATATTGAGATGCTTTGTGGGATCTTTTTACGCGATGTTTTGCGAATGAAGCTTAAACTCATCTTTACTTCGGCTTCACAACGTCATCATAAGCCTTTTACCAAATGGTTGATTCGCTGTATGGATAGGGTTATAGCTACCAGTACACGTACGGGCGCTTATCTAGAAGTGCCTCATAAGGTTATTATGCATGGGGTGGATGTGAGGCGTTTTACTCCACCACAGACTTTTGATGATTGCTTTTCTTCGACAGGATTTCCAGGAAAATATGCGGTAGGATGTTTTGGGCGTCTGCGCTACTCAAAGGGAACAGATTTATTTGTTGATGCCATGATAGCATTATTGCCTGATTACCCCGAATGGACAGCACTTATCGCTGGTCGTACGACAGAGCAATATTATCATTTTGAAAAAGAGTTACGCCAAAAGATTGCTAAAGCTGGTCTGGATGATCGCATTATTTTTCTTGGTGAGATTCTGGACATCCCTTTGTGGTATCGTCGTTTAACACTTTATGTTGCACCTTCTCGTACAGAAGGTTTCGGTTTAACGCCATTAGAAGCAATGGCATCACAGGTTGCGGTTGTAACGAGTGATGCAGGAGCTTATAAAGAATTGGTTGTAGAAGCGACAGGAACAGTTGTAAAAGCAGGAGATGGTTCGGCTTTAACCGCAGCAATTGAACCTTATTTTTCTGATGTGGAAAAAACATTGGCAGCCGGAAAGAAAGCTTTAACCCATGTTCGTACTCACTTTCCTTTGGAAAAAGAGGCAAGCAAGATTGAAAGTGTTTACAAAGAACTGTTTGCGGAAAAAACACTTTGATATGATATCAAAAATCTTCTTGAGGGATGATAAAAAGTGTTTTCCTTAAAGGTTTTTCATAGTCATCAAGAAAACAGCTCAATGATATAAATGTTATTTTACAAAATTTATATTGTCTTTAGTAGAACACTATAAAAAGTTCCCAAAATTTTGGATAAAAGATTAAAAATGTATATGCTTGAGAGCGATATGTAGTTTATGATAAAGCATACTAGGAGAGAGGAAAGCTACTTTTATTCATTGATATTTTAGAATAAGAAAATAATGCTTTAACTCAAGTCTGGGGATTTATGCACTATCTTATACGGTTTCGTACTGATATTGTTCGTTTTGTAAGACTTAAATAGATAGCAAAAAAAACGTTTTCTTGTCTTAAAAAGATAATGATGCTATCTCCATGGATAAAATAGTCGTACATATTTTCAATAAATTCATGATAAGATGGATTTAAGATCAATATATATATATGATTTTTATAGATAATTTACCTTTTCAATTTGAATAAGAGCTTTGAGTAGCGTAAGATTTTCTTATGTCAAATCTGTTGATATTAAATCAAGGAGAGCTATCCTCTAGCACATCACAATCGGAAGAAGGCATGTGGTGGATAAAAACTATTGAAGACAAGGTGTAAAGAGATTTCTTATAAATTGTCTGAAATGCAAGCTGTTACGACATTAACAGAAAAAAAATAATATGGTGGTACTAATTTATATCTTATTTTGTAGTACCGACTTGCACCTTATTATTATTTAAGTAAAAATGATGGTGACCATTTTATATCTTTCATGAAGGCTGTTGTGGAATGGGGGTGATGAGTACTGTGAGATGTTTTTTTATAAGCTTGTGAGTTCGTAATATAATAGCATTTTTTTCTATAAGGAGGTAACTCTATTAAAGAGAAAAAACACTTTTATCAGCAAATATTCATATTTTTTGCATGAGAGATTATTCGTAAAAAAGAATGTTCTATGCGTCCACTTTATTTGATAAAGAAGATCAATAAAGTGAAGTTTTATATGTTATGGCTTTGAAAATATTGGTATTTGATTGTTTTTGTTGAATTATTTTTATATCATTGATATGATGATTTGTATGGAAATTTTAGAAAATCTTCAGTGGATTGAGTAAGGGGTGAATATTATGATGCATACTGTTCACACCTTTTTATCTTGTAAATTTTTTATCATGGTAGAATAAAATACTCTCTGCATTAGAATTGTTCACGCCAGAAAGCGGGAATAAAAAGGACGAATATTGTTATGATTTCAAGGCGTCCAGCTAACATTAGAAAACTTAAAATCCATAAAGCATGGTCGTTGATTGTAGAGAAATTACCAGTGGGGCCAATAATATCTCCAAAGCCTGGACCAACATTTGAAAGTGCGGTTAAGACCCCCGTAAAGGCAGAGGTAAAGTCAAGACCGGTTGTAAGCAAAAGTGCAGTGCCGATAACAAGGCAAAACATATAAAGACAGACAAAAAACAAAACGGCTTGAGCAACATCATTTGATATATTTGAGTGATCGTAGCGCGCTTTTACAACGACATTAGGAGAAAGAAGTTTTTCTATATTTGTTTGTGTAATACGCCAAAGAATAATGAGGCGATTGATTTTCATGCCACCAGAAGTAGAACCAGCACATCCGCCTGTAAAAGAAACAATGAAGAAAATTCCAAGCGCAAACGGTCCCCAAAGTTGATAATCTTCAGCGCTATAACCTGTGGTGCTAATAATGGATGAAAGGTGAAAAATGACATCAAGGAAAATCAAGTGGAACGCGCGATGATCATAAAACCGTAGCCATGCCGCTAAAGCAAAGCTGAAAAGGAGAACGATATGGAGAAAAACAATCACTTGTGGGTCAAGGAAGCGTTTGGAGTGTCCAGGAAGGACTAATTTAACATAAAGTACGAAGGGTAAAGCAGAAAGCAACATGAAGATTGTTGAAATAATTAAGATGGCTGGTTTATCAGAAAAATAGCCAAAAGAAGCATCATGCGTTGAAAAACCAGCTGTTGCTACTGTACTCATTGCATGGTTAATGGCATCAAATAAATTCATGCCTGCAGCAAAATAAGAAAGCATACAAGCCAATGTTAACCCAACATAAGCGATGATAATTCCGTTAGCAATTTGGTTGATGCGAGGCAATATTTTTTCAGATTTATCAGATGATTCCATATGAAAAAGTCGCACGCCACCCACACGCAGTGAAGGCAAAATTAAGAGGGCTAAACCGATAAAACCAATGCCCCCAATCCAGCATATAAGAGAACGCCATAATAAAATACTTCGCGATAAATTATCAAGATCAGAAAGGACTGTGGAGCCTGTTGTTGTAATTCCAGAAACAGATTCAAAAATGGCTCCTGCTAGAGAAATGGGAAGAGGAGAAAGATAAAGAGGTAAGGCACCTACGATGCTTCCTGTAAGCCAAAGACAAACAGTGAGCATAAAGCCAAGCCGTGCTGAAAAGCGACAAGTAGCTCCCTTAGTTGCTAAAAGAATCAGCGTTGCTAACATGGTGGTTATGGCACAAGAATAGAGAAAGCTTATCCAATTACGATTGTTGTCGTGCAAATCCACAAAAATTGGCAAAAGCATTGCTCCTCCCATGATTAAGGCAAAACGTGCACAGACATTGATAATAAATTGAAAAATGATCGTTCCCTATCTTTGTATCTCTTTTTATTATGGTTTTGTGCTCATAAGAAGTTACATTTTTCTCTTTATAGGATAAGGATTAATTCTTAACATTAGCGTGCCTTGATGAATTAGTAATCAGACCTTTTCATAAAACTTGAAAAGAAGTATACATAACATAATTAGGGCTCTTGAAAAATATTTTTTTAAAAGGCTGCATTCCGTTATCATTTATAGAATAATTAATTTATAATAAAGTGAAGGGGATTTAATGGTGCAATCGCATATTCGTCTGCTGATTATTGGCTCAGGTCCGGCTGGTTATACAGCGGCGATCTATGCAGCAAGAGCAATGCTTAAGCCGGTTTTGGTGACGGGCTTGCAGCAGGGTGGACAATTAACAATTACAACTGATGTTGAGAATTATCCAGGTTTTGCAGATCCCATTCAAGGACCATGGTTGATGGAACAAATGGCAAAACAAGCTGAGAATATGGGGACAAAAATTGTCTATGATACAATTATAAAGGCTGATTTGTTGAAGTATCCTTTTGTCTTATATGGGGATTCAGGAACACAATATTCTTGTGATGCACTGATTATTGCAACAGGAGCTCAAGCACGCTGGCTTGGTTTAGAAAGTGAACAGACCTTTATGGGCGGAGGTGTTTCCGCTTGTGCTACATGTGATGGCTTTTTTTATCGTGATAAGGACGTTATTGTCGTGGGAGGAGGAAATACGGCTGTTGAAGAAGCACTTTATTTATCGCATTTGGCTAAGAGTGTAAGCGTGGTTCACAGGCGGGGGCAGTTTCGGGCAGAAAAAATTTTGCAAGATAGGTTGCTGGCTTGTAATAATGTGCGTGTTTTTTGGGATCATGTGGTTGAAGAAATTCTGGGGCTGCCAGCTCAAGATTCAATGGGCGCTGTTGTAACAGGGGCACGTCTGAAAAATGTTAAGACAGGTCATGAGATGAAAGTGAATGCAGAGGGCATATTTATTGCCATTGGGCATGATCCTGCTGTTTCTCTGTTTGAAGGACAGCTGAAACAAAAACGAGGCGGCTATTTATGGACAGCACCGGACTCAACAGCAACAAGCATTGCTGGTGTTTTTGCTGCTGGGGATGTGACAGATGAAACATTCCGCCAAGCTGTAACAGCTGCGGGAAGAGGATGTATGGCAGCGTTGGAAGCAGAACGGTTTTTGGATATATCCAAGCGTTAGTAACTCATTGAGAAAATAGAGAATATAGAGGTAGAATTAATTGTGGCGCCACCGTTGGATTGGGATAAGTTAAGGGTTTTTCACGCTGCAGCAGAAGCGGGATCTTTTACGCATGCTGCTCAAAAACTTCATTTATCTCAATCAGCCGTTTCACGACAGGTTTCGGCTTTAGAACAAGAGGTTGGGGTATCCTTATTTCAACGTCATGCGCGTGGTTTGATTCTTACAGAACAGGGAGAAACTCTTTATCGTACAGCTCATGATGTTTTGATGAAGCTTGAAAGTGTGCGTTTGCAATTAAGTGAAAGCTATGCAAAACCAACGGGGCACTTGCGTGTGACCTCGACCTTTGGAATGGGGGCAGGGTGGATTGCAGAGCGTATGCCAGAATTTCTTAGTCTTTATCCTGATATGCAGGTTCAGCTTTTGCTTTCCGATGAAGAGCTTGATTTGACAATGTGTCATGCGGATTGTGCTGTTCGCTTACATCAACCCAAACAACCTGATCTTATACAAAGAAAACTCTTTACAATTCATATGCATGTTTATGCTTCGGAAAAGTATATTGCAAATTATGGAAAGCCGGAAAAATTATCTGATCTCGATGAGCATCGTATTATTTCGTTCGGTGAACCTGTTCCACCTTATTTGTCTGGTTTAAATTGGTTGGAAAAGGCTGGTAGAAGTGATGGATCATTGCGCGTTTCAGTTCTACAAATCAACAATATCATCTCAATAAAGAATGCGCTTATGCGTGATCTTGGGATTGCTGTGCTTCCTGATTATATCGTCAATAATGATGAGCATTTGGTGCGTCTTTTTCCTGATATGGTTGATATTCCTTCTTTTGATACTTTTTTTTGTTATCCTTATAATTTAAAGAATTTGGCAAGGTTAAATGCTTTTCGAGATTATATTTTTTTAAAAGCTCGTCAGTGGTCTTTTTAATATTAATGTCTTAATTTATAAGGAACAATTAGCTGTTTTGCAACTTGAGACTCCCGTAATATTCTTTCGTTTCAAATTTGCTCATATTGAATCAATTAAAATTATTCGTTGCACATTAAAAGTGGAGGGAGTCTGCGCGGGTAAATATTTTTGAAAAAAGGGATAAATGTTTTTTTACAAATGCTAGCAAACGTGAGAGCTATTATATAATGGACAATCGTGTGATGGTGTAGCTTACATTTTTATATTTAATTAAAGAGAGTGCTACATAATGGAGACAAATTTAAAGCTATGTGTTTATTGCATAGCAGATACGCTTAAGTCTTTATTGTGCTTTTTCTTATAAAATGACATAGAATGCTATCTCTTGATTATGTTGCCTCCCAGTGCGTTTTCTTGAGTGTTCCCTTACGAAGATCTATCAGATTGATTTTATCTCTGAAGATTTTCCAAATTTGCCGGACAATATGTCCGGCTTTTTTTTATTATTTTTGAAAGAGTCCTTAGAAATTGCAATATATGGGAAGATGATAAGGAAAAAATTTCGAAACTTGTGGATATCCAACAATTTTTTAAGAATACTAAAATTCAATGAGGAGTTTGAGAGAGATTTATCCTGTTGTACCATAAAAGTCTGTCTTTTAGGGGTGTGATATAAAATATTTAAAACCTTATACATGAAGTGCTTTTTATTAGAGTGTGAGGTGAATATTTAAGGCAGGTCTTGTTCATAAAGCCTATGAAGTAAATCAAGTAGTTATTAGATAGAACTTAAAGGAAACTGGATTGCTTACACAACGATGGGAGGTGGCTTCTTCTTCATTTTAGGACGAAGAAGAAGCCGAGAAATAGAAGAGATTTTATTGTAAGGGCCTTTGATTATAAGGGCAATTGTGTTTAAAAGTGCTCGGTCTTTTTTAGAGTTATAAATTGAATGGAGAAAGCAGAATAGGTTTTTCATCTCTTATGATAATAGACCGATTCATTTATTTGATAGCTAGATTTTTTTGATCTTTATCTACAGCCTCTATTTTTGTGTTTATTCATAGATATTTTTGCTGAATCGATAGATTTAGACCATGACACAGTTTCCGATATTTTCTCGGATATACTGACATTCGGTAAAAACAATCACAAGAGATGATATTTAAAAATTTTAAATTAGACTGTTGCAAAAGCGCTGTATACGTATACAAGCTTCTTCAAGTAATTCTTCTGATGTTGCATAAGAAATACGAAAAGCTGATCCAAGTCCAAAAGCAGATCCTTGGACGACAGCAACAGCTTCTGTTTCTAGAAGCGCTATGGCAAAGTCCTCATCATTGGTAATACATTGGCCGTTAGGTGTTTTCTTTCCAATAATTCCGGAGCAAGAAGGATAAACATAAAAAGCACCCTCAGGCGTTGGACAGTGAATGCCAGGAGCTTGATTTAGCATGGAGACAACGAGATCACGGCGTGTTTGAAAAATACTTTTATTTTTAGCAATAAAGTCTTGTGGCCCGTTGAGTGCTTCAACCGCAGCCCATTGTGAAATGACACTTGTTCCAGATGTTTGCTGTCCTTGAATGGTATCCATGGCTTTAATTAATCCTTGTGGTCCGCCTGCATAGCCGATTCTCCATCCCGTCATCGCATAGGCTTTAGAAACACCATTCATTGTGAGTGTACGCTCATAAAGCGCTGGTTCTACTTGAGCTGGAGTAACAAAGGTAAAACCCTCATATGTGAGATGTTCATATATATCATCGGAAAGGATATAAACATGAGGATATTTTACTAAAACATCTGTGAGTTTTTTCAATTCATTATGTGTATAAGCAGCACCTGATGGATTTGAAGGAGAGTTAAAGATGAACCATTTGGTTTTGGGGGTAATGGCAGCTTCTAGCTCTTGGGGTTGGAGTTTATAAGAAAATTCGGCTTTTGTTTCTAAAAAGACAGGCTTACCATCGTTGAGTGCGACCATTTCTGGATAACTAACCCAATAAGGGGATGGAATGATGACCTCATCTCCTTTATTCAAAGTTGCCATGAATGCATTAAAGAGAATTTGTTTTCCACCGGTACCAACAATAATTTGTTCTGGTTGGTAAAGAAGGTTATTTTCTCTTTTAAACTTTGCAGAAATTGCTTGGCGCAATTCTGGAATTCCAGATATGGGAGGGTATTTTGTTTCTCCCCTTCGAATAGCTTCAATAGCCGCGTTTTTGATGTTTTCTGGGGTATCAAAGTCTGGCTCTCCAGCACTTAAAGCAATAACATTGCGCCCTAATGCTTTTAAATGGCGGGCCTTTTGAGAAGCAGCTATTGTTGCAGAAGGTTTGATAAGAGACAGTTTGTCGGCAATAAAAGCCATAATTTTAAATCCTTATATTATATCAACAAATGGTTATTGCTTTAAGGATATTCTATAAGAGATTATATTGTATGCAATAAAAAACTTCCAAAATACTCTTACACGGGCTTTATATTCTTCTTTTTTGAGATTTCACAAGATAATCTCTTTGTAGATTTTATGAAAGTTTTGAGGAAGTATAAGGGAGGTTTGATAAATTGTGCAAAGGAGATAAGCAGTCTTTTATGTTAACAAGGTAAAATGATGCTTTATACAAAATAAAAAAAATCTTCGTCATTACAGACGAAGATTTTTAAATAAAATATTGCAGAATTTAAACTTTAAAGGGCTGCAAGGTTACCAGCGGCAAATTTTCCTGAACGACGATCTTGAAGAACATCATAAGAAATTTTTTGCCCTTCATTAAGACTGTTTAGACCAGAACGCTCGACAGCAGAAATGTGTACAAATACATCTGCACTACCATCACTAGGTTGAATGAATCCGAAACCTTTTGTTGTATTAAACCACTTAACTGTTCCTGTAGACATAGGAAACTCCTTAGAATATATAATTATATTGAGTATTGAAGCTTTCATTTCTTCAATACGGTTGTAGATCGAAATTAGGTGGGAGAAGTTTCGTCGAAAGTGCAGATTGCACAGGAAAGAAAGTCACGTAACCGAAAATTCGATGAGACCTCTATAAAAGTTTTTGGAACAAAAAGCAAGTCTTAATCAATTTTTATATAAAGAAAAAATAAGAAAACAGTGTACATTTTGTTAAGTAGAAAAATTCAACTGAAATAACTTTGTAGTGAACGTACTTCAAGGCGCCTTTTTTTGAGTGCTTTGATCGCTTCTACAACGGCTTCGGCTCCAGCTATTGTTGTATAATAGGGAACATTTTGCATGAGGGCTGCATAACGTAATGATTTTGAATCTGAGATGGCACTGGCCGTGCTAGTTGTATTAAAAATCAATTGAATTTTGCGATTACGAATAGCGTCTTCAATATGGGGGTGTCCCTCTAGAACTTTGTTAATTTTTTTTGCTTCAACGTGGTGTTCGGTGAGAAATTTTTGTGTTCCACTTGTGGCGACAACAGAAAAGCCAAGCTCAGTTAAACGTTTTACAGGATTTAAGATGCGTTTTTTATC
Source organism: Bartonella sp. AP20NXHL (assembly GCF_042196165.1). Classification (NCBI taxonomy): domain Bacteria; kingdom Pseudomonadati; phylum Pseudomonadota; class Alphaproteobacteria; order Hyphomicrobiales; family Bartonellaceae; genus Bartonella; species Bartonella sp. AP20NXHL. Next base: position 127,847 of record NZ_JBHIPV010000002.1, read on the forward strand.
TTCATCTCTTACAGAAACGAACAAAGTTCCCTCTTTAGGGAGTTTTACACCAGCTCCAAGTTGGGCTTTAGCAAAAGCAAGCGAAAATTCATAGTCAAGTCCCATAACTTCACCGGTTGAGCGCATTTCTGGACCAAGAAGTGTATCAACACCTGAAAAACGAGCAAAAGGAAATACTGCTTCCTTGACGGCAATATGTTGTTTTTTTTGCAAAGAAGGTAATCCACCATAAGCTTGAAGAGCATCATGAAGCGTTTCTCCTGCCATAATACGTGCAGCCATTTTAGCAATAGGGCGACCAATCGTTTTTGCAACAAATGGGACAGTACGTGAAGCACGGGGATTGACTTCTAAGACATAAATGGTGTCATCTTTTATAGCATATTGTACATTCATTAAGCCGCGAACATGAAGTGCTTGTGCTAATGCTTTGGTTTGGCGCTCTAATTCAGTAACTATTTTATTTGAGAGCGTATGGACTGGTAGAGAACATGCTGAATCACCAGAGTGGATACCAGCTTCTTCAATATGTTCCATAATACCAACGATTAGTGTTTCGTTACCATCACATAGACAATCAACATCTACTTCAATTGCTTCTGTTAAATAGGTATCAAAGAGAAGCGGATTTTTACCAAGCAATATATTGATTTGTCCTGTTGTGTCGTTAGGATAACGGACTTTGATATCTTCTGAAATTAATTCAGGGACACTCTCAAGTAAATAATTTTGTAAGCTACGTTCATCACGAATAATTTGCATAGCACGTCCTCCTAAAACATAAGAGGGACGTACAACCAAAGGGAAGCCTAGTTCGTGGGCAATGAGGCGTGCTTGTTCAATGGAGTGGGCAATACTATTTTGAGGTTGTGTTAAATTAAGTTTAAATAACAGTTTTTGAAAGCGGTCTCTATCTTCTGCTAAGTCGATAGCGTCAGGTGAAGTACCTAGGATGGGGATATTGTGTTTTTCTAGAGCGCTTGCCAATTTTAAGGGTGTTTGTCCGCCAAATTGGACGATGACTCCAACCAAATCTCCTTTTTCCTGTTCTGCTTCTAAAATAGCGATAACGTCTTCTGTTGTTAAAGATTCAAAGTAAAGGCGATCAGAGGTATCATAGTCGGTTGAAACTGTTTCAGGATTACAGTTAATCATAATCGCTTCAAATCCTGCATCACGCAGTGCAAAAGCAGCGTGGCAGCAACAGTAATCAAATTCAATACCTTGCCCAATGCGGTTTGGTCCACCGCCTAAAATAGCAATTTTTTTGCGTTCAGAAACGTGTGCTTCCGAGTGCTCTACACCTGCAAAGGGAACTTCATATGTTGAATACATATAGGCTGTAGGAGAAGAAAATTCAGCGGCACAAGTATCAATCCGTTTGAAGACGTGTTTAACATTCAGTGATTTACGTAAAGCTGCGATATAATCGGGTTCTTTCCCTGTAAGGGAGGCTAATCGCGCATCTGAAAAGCCCATAGCTTTTAACATACGTAAATTATCTGCGTCTTGGGGTAATCCATGAATGCGGATACGCTGCTCCATTTCAATGATGGAGGCTATTTGTTCTAAAAACCACGGATCAATTTTGCTAATTTGGTGAATCTCATTTAAGGGTAAGCCTGTGCGCATGGCTTGAGCAATATAGCGTAGACGATCAGGGCTTGGTATGGCAATGGCTGAGCGTATAGAACTTTTTTCATCACCTTCAGCATGCTCTGGAATCACAATTTCATCAAGACCCGTAAGCCCTGTTTCAAGTCCACGGAGTGCTTTTTGTAACGATTCTTGAAAAGTGCGTCCAATTGCCATGACTTCTCCTACAGATTTCATCGCAGTTGTGAGGACAGGTGATGAACCGGGAAATTTTTCGAACGCAAAACGAGGAATTTTTGTCACAATATAGTCAATAGAAGGTTCAAATGATGCTGGTGTTGCACCACCCGTGATATCATTTTTTAATTCATCAAGTGTATAACCAACAGCCAGTTTAGCCGCTACTTTGGCAATGGGAAACCCCGTTGCTTTTGAGGCAAGCGCTGAAGAGCGAGAAACACGCGGATTCATTTCAATAACAATGAGGCGCCCATTTTCAGGATTGACAGCAAACTGTACATTGGATCCCCCCGTTTCAACACCAATTTCGCGCAAAACAGCAATCGAAGCATTACGCATACATTGATATTCTTTATCGGTTAAGGTGAGAGCAGGTGCTACAGTGATCGAATCACCGGTATGAATCCCCATTGGATCAATGTTTTCAATAGAACAAACGATGATACAGTTGTCGTTCTTATCACGAACAACTTCCATCTCATATTCTTTCCACCCTAAAACACTTTCTTCAATTAATACTTCTGTTGTTGGTGAAGCTTCAAGCCCACGTTCAATAATTTCATAGAATTCAGAGCGGTTATAAGCGATTCCACCACCAGTTCCACCAAGGGTGAATGAAGGACGAATAATAGCTGGAAGCCCAACAACATCAAGAGCTTGAACTGCTTTTGCTGTTGCATGAGCGATATAATGTTGTTTGCGATCAGCTTCGGTATGTCGCCAGTTGCGCTCAAGTTCTTCGAGTGCTTTGTCAAGCGCAGCACCAGAAAGTTTTGCTTTAAGTTCAGCACACGTTTTTGCGTGTTGTTGGCGATTTTCTTCTTTCAGTTCTGTTGCATTGGCTAACATAGAGCGTGGCGTTTCCAAACCGATTTTTGCCATCGCTTGGCGGAATAAAGCACGATCTTCAGCTTTATCAATAGCATCAGCATTGGCTCCTATCATTTCAACATGGTAGCGGTTTAAAATACCCATACGCTTTAATGATAAAGCAGTATTGAGGGCTGTTTGTCCTCCCATAGTGGGCAAAAGGGCATCGGGACGCTCGTGAGCAATAATTTTGGCAACTATTTCAGGAGTAATGGGCTCTATATAAGTTGCATCAGCTAGATCTGGATCTGTCATAATCGTGGCAGGATTAGAATTTACCAAAATAATTCGGTAACCTTCTTCTTTTAATGCTTTACAGGCTTGAGTGCCTGAATAATCAAATTCACATGCCTGACCAATGATAATAGGTCCTGCTCCGATGATAAGAATAGATTTTATATCTGTGCGTTTGGGCATGACTTTTTCCTATGACAAATATCTGTGTGCGATTGTTGTGGGCAAAATATTTTAGTTCTGAGGCTACCGTCATTTTATAAGTTAAGTGACAAAGAAAGTAAGCATTAAAATACCTTTTCCATGCTTTTTTTCATAAAATTGAAGATAAATTTCTTTTTTGAGTTGAGTCATCTCGTCAGTTTATCAAAAGTATGACCTTTGATAAAAAATAATAACAGTGCTCCAACAAATTAGAATATTCAAGCATACTGTGGAGCATAAAAAGCCGGAACATCTTTCCAATCCATTGCCGGCATACTTTCTTTGTGTTTTATGACGTTTTTTGCTTAAGAGAGCACGCGCTTTTTCTGTTGCTTGTAAAACATAAGCTATTATTTATGGTTCGATGGGATTTCGTAAAATAAAATGGGAAGCTTATCGTGTTGTTCCGTAAAATACTGCCGTTTAGAGTTGTGATATAAGGTATGAAAATTTACCACATTAAGGTGTTTTTGTTAGAGTGTATGATAGAATTCAGAGCAGGATTTGTCTGTAGAGAGCTTATGAAATAAACCATATCAAATGGGTTCAGTTGGAATCTGTTATATAAAAAGCAAGATTGTTGATAGATCCGGTTCTGGTCGAAGTTTCCGTTTTAGGGTAGGAAGACAGTCAATCTATGTATCTTTCCATTTCATAAAAGGGTGAGAGTGTATTTTAATACAATGGCTAAGGATATAATTTCAGAATGATTTTGTTTGTTTTTAAAAGATAGTGAATACTCTCCCTTTACTTTATGGATGATGTTCAAAACTTTTTAAAATATAAAGAAGACTAAAATGCTGAATATTTCCCAAACGAGAGTATTCTGTCTGAAAGATGTATCAATAGGAAAGCTTTTGGTGGCTAGGTCTCAAAAAGGGATTTGTCATATAGCGTTAGGAGACACTATAGAGCAATTATTACAGGAGTTTACGATACGCTTTGGTGATGCACAACAAGTTGTAGGTGACAATACATTTAAGAGAGAAGTTGCCCATATTATAGCCATGATAGAAACACCTAAGCTGGTAAAAAAATATAATTTTCCCTTAGATATAAATGGTACAGTTTTTCAACGACAAGTATGGGCAGTATTATGTGATATACCATGTGGTGAAACAATTTCATATGAGATCTTAGCATGCCGTATTGGTATGCCGAAAGCTTTTCGTGCCGTTGCTCATGCCTGTGCACGTAACGAATTGGCTATTATCATTCCGTGTCATCGTGTTGTGCGTAAAAATGGTTTTATTTCAGGGTATCGTTGGGGGGAAAAACGGAAACAGATTTTACTACAACGGGAACAAAATGGAAAAATTTAACTTTGTGTGATGGGCATTATAATCGTTACAGTTGTTCCTTTCATTTCTTTTGAAGTAATTTCAAGTTTTCCTTTGTGGAGTTCTAGCAAGGAGCGTGAAATGGCTAATCCAAGACCTGAGCCCGTATGAGATTTAGTGAGCTGATTTTCGACTTGTTCAAAAGGTTGCCCAAGTTTTTTAATTGCTGATTGGGGAATACCAACGCCTGTATCTGTAATTTTAAAAATAAGGTTATTTTTTTTCTTGAAAGCGCAGACATCAATATTTCCGCCAGAAGGCGTAAATTTAACGGCATTAGAGATGAGATTAAGGAAAATCTGTTTCATTGCACGACCATCAACTTCAGCATGAAGTTCTGGGGTAATGTTTGTTGTAACAACAATATTTTTTTCTTGAGCTTGAGGTGTTAGTGTTCGTACTGCTTCACTAATGATGGGCTCAAGATCGGTATTTTTACAATCAAGCGTAAATCTTCCTGCTTCGATTTTTGACATATCAAGGATGTCATTGATAAGGGTTAGAAGATGGGTTCCTGAATTGTAAATATCATGCATATATTCCTTATAGCGTTGTGAACCAAGAGGACCAAAAGTCGATTGCAACATGATATCTGAAAAACCAAGAATAGCATTCAGAGGCGTGCGCAATTCATGAGACATATTGGCTAAAAATTCTGATTTAGCCTTATTAGCACTTTCGGCGCGTTCTTTTTCTGCTTTCAAACTTTTATTAAGTTTTTCAACTTCTGTTGCGCGTTGTTGAGCACTCCCTCGCGCGCGCTTGAGTTCTTGAATGAAAGAAAAAAGACGCCTTTCACTGTCTTCAAATTTTTCCTGTTGTTGTTTAAGCTCAGAAATGTCAGTACCAATACAAACCAATCCTCCATCTTGGGTTCGTCGTTCGTTAATTTTGAGCCAACAACCATCTGCCGTTTGGCGAATACTGGTTAAGTTACCAGTACCATCATCTTTAAGGGGATATTCACTGAGTGCAGGGCGTGCCATGGCTTCGACCGTTGCACGTTGGATACCTGATTGGAGAATTTGTTTAGGAATAGCGGCATATTCGCAAAATTTGCTGTTGGACATGACTAAACGTCCTTCAGCATCCCACAAAACGAAAGATTCTGAAATGTTTTCAATCGCATCACGGATACGAAGGTCGGCTTGCGCTGTTTGTTCAGCCAATTGTTGCTGTTCACTAATATCGAAGGAAATACCAACCAAATGGGGTTCTTCTTCTTCAGTAACTTCGGCACGAATGCGCATCCATACATAATGACCATCAGCATGACGCATAGGAACGTTAATATCGATATGCTTCTTTTTACCGCTCATTAATTCCTGAGCAAGATCAAAAAAATTCGCATCATTTGGATTGATAATGGCGCTAATTTGGGAAATTGAGAGCAGTGCATCTTGAGGGACATAGCCGAGCATTTCGTACATTGCTCGTGACCAGTAGACACGTCCACTTGCCATATTCCAATCCCATAGTCCACAGCGTCCACGCATCATTGCCATATCAATACGGTTTTGAATTTTTTCTGAAACAAGATCTGTTTTGCGTGCTCGTACAATTTGGTTGTAATAAGCATAAAGAAGAGCGAGGATAACGCCACTAGTTCCAATAAACATGGTTATATTTAACGAGAGAGCTTTCCGCCATTCCATGTAAATATGTTGCATTTTTTCACTGATGAATACCCCATATTGTCCATTTTCTGTTTGCTGAAAGGAAGCGAGAGCAGGAATATCTTTTCCTATTGTAATTTTCATGATTCCAGCATGTTTTCCTAGAGCTTGTAAAGCAATGCTTTCAGAGGTAAAATCCTGTAAGGGTTTTCCTAAGACAATCTCGGAACTTGATGAAGCTAGGACATTGCCTTTTTGATCGACAATAGCAATAACAGCGCTGGTTTTTATAAGACCTTTGTTACGAAAATTAGTCAGGATATTTTGTAAATGATTATGAGAAAGAACAGCAGTTTTTCCTTGTCGAGTGGCTGCAAGTAAGTCACGGTCAATCGTATTGGTAATATGAGAAGCTAAGAGAGTGATGGTAGAATGCGTGTTTTTATCAATTGTGTTGCGCCAATCATAGATTGATAGGAAACGGATCGCTGCTAGCGTAACAAGAAATGCAAGAATTACAAATGGGAGTGAACGTCGCAGCCAAGGTTCAATAAAAAGAAGTTTTTGATAGGCAGGACCAGAAAACAGATTGGTACGCTCTGTCCGCTCCTTGCGACTTTGAGCGCTTGATTTTGAATCAGCATACACCTCCCTTGGCGCATTATATGCGTCCAATTTAGCCATCTCGCGTTCCTTTAATTCTGGAATAATGTGATTTAAAAACTGCTTCGATATTCATAGTAACCCCATCGAGTGCAATGAATCAAAACAGGAGTCTTCTGTCCAGTCTTTTTTTTAAAAAAATAATTTTACTTTTATAATTTTGGAATATGAAAAGAAAAAAGCACTTTAAACGTGACCTATAAACAGGCTTAGATTACCTGTTTATAGGTTTAATGATGATCGAATAGTTTATAGAATTTATTTTAAAAAATATTATAGCATATTGATTTAAAATAATTTTTTGTTTTAAGTGAGCAGACGATTAATGATATCAGCAACATCGCTTGATAATTTTGGCGCAACAGCAATCATTTTTAATTCAGTTTCAAGTTTTTGTTGTCGAATAGGTTCTAATTGTCGCCAAGAGCGCATCATTGTTAATAATCGTGAAGCAAGCTGTGGATTTTTTTTGTCAATTTCCAAAATGACTTGGCAAAGAAAATGATAAGACGCTCCATCCATCCTATTAAAGCCCGTGAGATTGTTAGAGGCAAAAACACCGATTAGGGAACGTACACGATTAGGATTATCTTGTGAAAAAAGCGGATGTTGCATGAGCTTTTGAACATTCTCGAGTGTTGATGTGCCAGCAACCATTGCTTGAATAGAAAACCATTTATCCATGACCAAAGGGTCATGCCGATAGCGGTTTTCAAAATCATTTAAGGCATTTTGTGCTTGCTCACTTTCATTAAAACGCTTCACGAGAACAGCGATACTAGCCATACGGTCAGTCATATTATCAGCTGTTGCATATTGTATAGCAGCTCGATTTGGATTGGCTTCAGCAATGGAAAGGTAATCCAGTATGATATTCTTTAATGCTCGTTTTCCAGCTTGTGCAGTGTTTGGTGAATAGGGCTCTTGGGTTTGCATTTGTCCATAGAATTTTGTTAAGAGCTCTTGATGAGTTTGTGCAAGTGAAGCTAAAAACTGATTGCGGATATAATGAATACGATCTGGGTCAATATTTTTACCGATTGTATGAGCAAGCTCAACTTCACTAGGTAAATTTAAACAGAAGGCACGAAATTCAGGCTCTAAGGTTTCATCTGTTATGATCGTTTCAATCAGCTTTAGCAAAGCAGAAGGAAGTGTTGCTTTTTCTTGTGTTTTATCTTGAATGCTTTGAATCAAAGCTTGCGTCATTAAATGATTAAGAGATTGCCAGCGATTGATGTGATTGTCATCATGTTGTGCAAGAAAAATAAGTTCTCTTTCATTGAATGGAGTGTGTAGAATGATTGGTGCTGAAAAGTCTCGCAGCAGTGATAAAACGGGTTTTTCACGCAGTCCCTTTAATGTAAACGTTTGGCTTTCCTTGGATAAAAGCATAACATCTGATTGAATATCTGTATCTGCTTCATAGGTGAGGTTTTCTCCGTTAGGTCCTAACAAGCCAAATACGATAGGGATAAGCATGGGCTTTTTTGTATTTTGTTGTGGGGTTGCGGGAATATGTTGCTTTGCATGAATTGTTAAAACACCATCGCTATAATGACTATCGATTTCTACATTGGGTGTTCCTGCCTGTTCATACCATAGCATGAATTGGGAGAAGTCTTGACCAGACACTTCAGCAAAACAGGTAATAAAATCTTCAATTGTACAAGCTTGTCCATCATGACGTTGAAAATAAAGATCAGTGCCTTTACGAAACAGAGTAGGACCTAAAATAGTTCGTATCATGCGAACAACTTCAGCACCTTTTTCATAAACAGTTGTGGTGTAAAAATTATTAATTTGGCTATATTGACGAGGACGTACAGGATGCGCAAGAGGTCCTGCGTCTTCTGCAAATTGCGTTGCTTTTAATGCTTTTACATTTTCAATTCGCTGTAGGCTGCGTACATTTTGATCTGATGAAAATTCCTGATCACGATAAACAGTGAATCCTTCTTTTAAACAGAGTTGAAACCAATCGCGACAGGTAACACGATTACCGCTCCAATTATGGAAATATTCATGTGCAATGACACGTTCAACATTTCTATAATCCTGATCGGTTGCTGTTTCAGGATCGACAAGAACATATTTATCATTAAAAACGTTAAGGCCTTTGTTTTCCATTGCTCCCATGTTAAAGTCGGACACAGCAACAATATTGAAAATATCAAGATCATATTCGCGTCCGAAACATTGTTCATCCCAACGCATGGAACGTTTAAGAGCATCCATTGCATAGGTTGCGCGTTCGGTTTTTCCTTTTTCTACATAGATACCAAGCTCGATACGTCGTCCAGATACAGTTGTAAAATGGTCTTCTAACTTATCAAGATCTCCACCTACTAAAGCAAAGAGATAAGATGGTTTGGGATAAGGATCTTCCCAAATGGCAAAATGGCGATTATTCTCTAAAGTTCCTGTTTCCACCAGATTACCATTGGAAAGCAAGATTGGGATTGTTTGGGAATCTGCTTCAATTTTCACTCTATAGGTAGAAAGAACATCTGGGCGGTCGTAAAAATAAGTAATACGACGAAAACCTTCCGATTCGCATTGTGAGCAATAAACACCATTTGAAAGGTAAAGCCCCATAAGTTGGCGGTTGCTTTCAGGATTCAGTTCTGTAACCAATTTCAATGTAAAAGGAGCCGTTGGTGGCGTTGTAATTTCTAAACGTGAAGGCGTCACTTTATAAGTGTTTGGGGCTAATATCTCATCATTAATAGAAACGGAAATTAAAGTAAGATCATCACCAGAAAGAACAAGAGGTGTTAATTCTTTTGTATCGTGACGGGATTCAATAGACAATATGGCTGTAACATAGGTTTTTGTCGGTGCCAATTGGAAAGAAAGTTGTGTTTTAGGGATAACGTAAGGGGTTGGTTGGTAGTCTTCCAAACGATAAATAGATGTTATTGGCTGTTTCATAGTTTTTTCCCATTTGTATTTTAAGAGTTAAAGAAGGGTGTGTTAATTTTAGAAGCAAGATAGGATTAAAGAATTACAAAAGGCTGTCGAGGCGATTTTTTACTTCTAAGAAGTCTATCCATGTAAGCTTCTTTTGACTAGGGGTTCTAAGAAGGTAGGCTGGGTGGAAAGTTGGCATAACAGGTATTTTTATATTATCCTCGCTTTCATAGATATGCCATTTCCCTCTTGTTCGGATAATCCCATTTTGAGATCCAGTAAGAAACTGTGCAGCAACACCTCCCAGTGCTATAAGAACACGAGGACGCGCTAAATAAATGTGCCGTTCAATAAAAGGGCGGCACAAGGCAACTTCTCTTGGTGTTGGTGTACGATTTCCTGGTGGACGCCAAGGAATAGTGTTGGCAATGTAAACATTATTTCTTGTTAAGCCAATTGATGCGAGGATTTTATTAAGCAACATCCCAGCTTTTCCCACAAAAGGAATTCCTTGTATATCCTCGTCTCGTCCTGGTGCTTCGCCTATAAGCATCAGGGGGCTTCCTGCTGTTCCATCTGAAAAACAGGTATTTTTTGCTGTCAATTTTAATGAACAGCCATTAAATGCAAGGAGAGCAGATTTTAATTCATCAAGTGTCTTGGCACTTTTTGCACTCTCTATAGCTGTGGATTCATTTTGTATAGTCCTAGAGTTATGCAGCTGATGATGATCTAATTTTACGGTTGGAGATGTTTTGGGAGATGCTTGTTGATTATGAGAAATGTTCACGACAGATATTAATTTTCTCTCTGAACAAGCAGACTGCTTAAAACGATCAATAGGGAAATCCGTCAGAACGGCATCCGCACCACTTTCTTTATAAAAGTTTAAGAGTTCTTCATAGGAAATTGAGCACGGCGTTTGATTTAACATTTTACTTTTTCTAATGATCTAGCGATTATAGATCAAACAAAATTATCCTTCAAGTTTTATTAAATGTATTCGCTAGCCATTAATGTATAAGAACGCTGATAGGATTCTCTCTTTTCACAAAAAAGGCAAATCGTAAAATGCGAGTGTTCGCGATTATATACATCTTTAAATGTACAATTTGTTTAAATTGCGCTATTTCAACTTTTTAAACAGACTAAACTCATTCATAATAAAAGATTTTTTTACTGAATGCAAGTGGTGTTATAATATTTGTTATCATTGTATTATATATTTAATACTTAATTAAAGTTACTTTTTTAGTATTTTATTTATAAAATAAAGTATAAATTTTTTATTATTATATTTTTTAAATAATTTTTATTAAAAAATAAATATATTAATGAATATATAAATATTAATTTTATATGAAAAAAATACTAAGACGTTATAAACTATTTTTACAATGGGTTAAAAGCAATGTGTGGATATATTCTTTTGCTTTTTTTACCGCTGAAATGAGAGGTTCATTTAATGCTAAATGCGCTGCAATAGCGCTTGAGAGAATGCAACCTGTTCCTCGCATTGTTCCTTTTAAACGTGGAGTAGAGATATTTATGACTTCAGTTTTGTCAATGAAGCTATCAATTGCAAGAGGCCCCTCCGCATGTCCCCCTTTTACTAAAATAGAGCGAGCTCCCAATGACAAAAGTTTTTTTGCTTGTTGTATTGCTTGCTTATCATGAGATGCCAATGGACTTTGGCTAAGAAGAGCGAGTTCTTCTCTATTCGGTGTTAAAAGATCAACATGAGGAAGCAGTTTATCGATCATAGTGTCGATGATTGTTTCCGTTATTAGTTTTCCTCCTGATGAAGCGACAAGTACAGGGTCCAAAATAACTGGAACATGGGGATAGTCTTTGAGTACGTTACAGATTGCTGCTATAATTGCTTTTGTCCCCGTCATACCGATTTTTATTGCGCTTATTGGATTTGCTTCTAGGGCAGCACGCATTTGCGCAGCGACGAGGTCTCCACGCATTGGAATGATTTCGACAACGCGATTATCATCTTGTACGTTAACACAAGTAATTGCTAAATTTGCTTTTATTTGAAAATGCGCAGAGGTTTCTATATCACGAACAATACCAGCACCTCCTGTTGGATCAGTGCCCGCAACAATAAGAATGGAAGGTATCAACGCCATGTTTGTGTCACTTTTATCCACTGCTGTACACGCTCTTCAGGTTTTTTATGGAGGATAATATCAGTCACAACAGCAGCACTATTTGCTCCTGCTTTTAAAACACCAACTGCGCGTTCTGGTGTTAAACCACCAATACCCACCAAAGGTAAAGCACCAATCCGCTTTCTCCATTGTTTGATTTTCTCTAATCCTTGCGGCATCCATTTCATTTTTTTTAAGATTGTCGGATAAATAGGACCAAGTGCAATATACTCAGGATTAGCAGAGAGTGCGGTATCCAATTCATGTTCATCATGTGTACTAAGACCAACTTTTATATCACTTTTACGAATTGCGTGAAGATCAGCATTGCTCAGGTCTTCTTGTCCCAGATGAATAAAATTGCACTTTTCATCAATTGCTATTTCCCAATGATCATTAATAATTAATTGTGCTCCCAATTTATTGCATATGTTTTTTGCACGCTTGATATGTTGACGGATTATTTGTTGATTTTCATGTTTCATACGCAATTGTACGAGCTTGATACCAAGAGGAAGCAAACGTTCAATCCAATCAGCGTTATCAACGATGAGGTAAAATGGATCCAGTTTCATGAAAATACTGCTTTTCCAATGATTGGCGTTGAAGGGACTGCTACACTGCGTGCTTCGATCATGCCAGCTTTATATCCCATACGTCCTGCTTGAACAGCTTTAGAAAATGCTTCAGCCATTAAGACAGGATCACCTGCTTTAGCAACTGCGGTATTAAGCAGTACTGCATCATAACCGAGTTCCATCGCAATGGCGGCATGTGATGGGCGTCCAATGCCGGCATCAATAACAAGAGTAGCATCAGGAAGGTAAGCACGGATAGAACGCAATCCATCAGTATTATGAGGTCCTTTGGCAGAACCAATAGGAGCACACCAAGGCATAATAACACGGCAACCAATGTCAAAAAGTTTTTCAGCAACAATGAGATCATCCGTTGTATAGGCAAAAATTTTGAAACCTTCATTGTTTAAAATTTGAGCAGCTTCGATTAAGGAAAAAATATTTGGCTGTAAGGTATCTGAATTACCGATAATTTCGAGTTTAATCCAAGCCGTTTTAAAAAGATCTCTTGCTAATTGGGCTGTGGTTACGGCCTCTTTAACAGTATAACAACCAGCAGTATTAGGAAGCACTGTTACCCCAAGTTCTTGAAGAAATTTCCAAAATTGTCCACCTTGTTTTCCACCTGCAGTTTCACGGCGCAAGGAAACAGTTACAATTTCCGTATTCGATTTATGAATAGCATCACGAAGGATTGCTGGTGAAGGATATTGCGCTGTACCTAATAGAAGACGGGAAGAGAATTGTCGTCCATAAAGATTCAGCATAATTTTAGCCTCCTTGCATTGGGCTTAAAATTTCAATTTTATCTCCTTCATGCAAGACAAATTGGCTTCGTGCATCTATGGGAACAACTTCAGCGTTAACAGCAGTTGCAAGCCAATTTCCTTCATACCCCAATTCTTCAAGCAAGAGACCGAGAGTCATAACTTCTGTTTGGACTGTTTCACCATTAACAAATACTTGCATGTTTTATTCCAATGCCAATTCCATTGCTCGTTTTGCCATTTCTGGAGACAACAGAAAACCATGTCTATAAAATCCATTAATAGAAATAAAGTTACCATCTTTATGCACAGAAGGGAAGTTATTAGGATAACATGGACGAACACCAACGCCAGATTCAATAATTTCTGCTTCAGCAAAAGCAGGATGTAAAGTATAAGCCGCGTTGAGCAGTTCCATCATTGATCTTACAGAGATTGCACCATCAAAGTCACTTTCAATCATCGTTGCACCAATCATAAAAATATTATCTTGTCGAGGTACAATGTAGAGAGGAAACCGTGGATGAAGAAGACGAATTGGACGCGAAATTTTAATATCGGTGCAGCGCACGAGAAGCATTTCACCACGTACGCCCCGTATATTTTTATCTTTTCCTAAACGTGCTATTCCTGTCGCATCAATAACAATATCAAATTTTTTTTCAGCTATTTCTACATCAACAAAACAGGCTCTATTGTTGAGAAGCTTTTCTTTTAAAGCCATAAGTGCTTTGCGAGGATCAATATGGGCTTCATTTTCATAAAAGAGTGCACAGTTAAAACGTTCCGCAAGATCTGGTTCAAGATGAGCTATTTCTGTATTATCTACGGTTTTGTGATTATGCGTACGCACAGAAAATCGTTCAAGCTCTCCTCTATCTCGTGTAGGTGCAACCACTAAAGTGCCTTTTTGTATGACAAGGTTGGGGAGCGTTTTACGCCACCATTGTATAGCTTGTACACCAAGATCTTCAACAATTTGTTCTGCACTTTCCCTTTCACAGTAAGGTGCAAGCATTCCTCCTGCATACCAACTAGCACTTCCTATAGGTGAATGAGGGGGGGCCGATACAGTAACAGAAGCACCTTTTTGCTGTAACATAAAGGCAACTGTTAAGCCGCCTACACCTGCACCTTTGATAAGAATGTTTTTCAACTGTTTACTTTCTTTTTTTGAGGAGGAACAGTTTCCATATAAAGGTCACCATTTTTCTGATATTTTTCGGCCATGGCGATCATACCTTCCCCTTTTGTTTTTCTTATTGCAGCTGCCTCACGAATATCATGGGAAATACGCATAGAACAGAATTTTGGTCCACACATGGAACAAAAATGCACTAATTTATGGACTTCTTTAGGCATTGTCTCATCATGAAAGGCACAGGCTGTTTCTGGATCAAGAGAAAGGTTAAATTGATCGTGCCATCTAAAATCAAATCGTGCACGCGAAAGAGCATTGTCGCGCAATTGTGCTCTAGGCAAACCTTTAGCAAGGTCAGCGGCATGAGCAGCAATTTTATAAGTGATCACACCAGTTTTTACATCATTCCTATCGGGGAGTCCTAGGTGTTCTTTAGGTGTTACATAACACAACATAGCAGTTCCAAACCATCCAATCATAGCGGCACCAATTGCTGATGTAATATGGTCATAACCAGGAGCAATGTCCGTTGTAAGAGGTCCCAAAGTATAAAAAGGCGCCTCATGACAAAGATCTAATTGTTGCTCCATATTTTCTTTAATTTTGTGCATTGGGACATGCCCAGGACCTTCAATCATAACCTGTACATCTTTTTTCCAAGCAATTTTTGTCAATTCTCCCAAAGTTTTAAGCTCTGCAAATTGGGCTTCATCATTGGCATCGGCAATAGAGCCAGGGCGCAATCCATCCCCCAATGAAAGAGAGATATCATATGTTTTTGCAACATCACAAATTTCATCAAAATGTTCATAGAGAAAGCTTTCTTTGTGATGATGGAGACACCATTTTGCCATAATAGAACCGCCTCGTGAAACAATACCTGTTACACGATCAATGGTCATAGGAATAAATGGTAATCTTAATCCTGCATGAATGGTAAAATAATCAACACCTTGCTCTGCTTGCTCAATAAGGGTATCACGGAAAATATCCCATGTTAAGTTTTCGGCAATACCCTGTACTTTTTCGAGTGCTTGATAAAGAGGGACTGTTCCGATGGGCACAGGAGAATTTCGGATAATCCATTCACGAATATTGTGAATATTTCGTCCTGTAGAGAGATCCATAACTGTATCTGCTCCCCAGCGAATGGCCCAAACCATTTTATCAACTTCTTCTTCCATAGATGACGTTACTGCTGAATTACCAATATTGGCATTAATTTTAACACGGAAATTACGCCCAATAATCATGGGTTCGCACTCTGGATGATTAATGTTTTGTGGAATAATGGCGCGTCCACAAGCAATTTCATTGCGAACAAATTCGGCAGTATAAATTTCTGGTATTGATCCAGAAAATGTTTCATTTGATGGTACATTCTGCCGTTCTTTTACTGCTAATCCTTCATTTTCTCGTATAGCCACATATTCCATTTCTTCGGTAATAATGCCTGCGCGTGCGTAAGCCATTTGTGTAATTGCTTTGCCATTTTTTGCTCGTAAAATAGGACGTTTTTGTTTAAAGGCTGGTGTAAGATTTTTATCAGAAGTCAATCCATTATCTTCAGGTTTAACTAATCGTGCAGGATAAGTTTCAGTATCATCCCGCTTAGAGAGCCAAGGTAAGCTAATTGCTGGCAAGCCTTTTGTAATATCAATGATCATATCTTTATCTGTATAGGGGCCAGAAGTATCGTAGACGTTTAAAGGTTTTTCACCACTGCCATCAGTCAGTGAAATTTCACGCAATGGTACGCGCACATCAGAAAAGAGAAGGCTCTGTTGATAAATTTTGCGTGAAGCGGGAAAGGGGCTACAACTGATTGATGGAGTATTTTTCTGCACAAACTTTTTCCTTATAGACACAGAGTTCAAAAATAGGTTGCGATGTTAATGGAGTTACGATGTTAATGGAGATGTATTCAAATTATCAATCACGAGCATCCGGGTGAATAGGAATAATATTGCTTTGTAGCAAAGAAAATCCAATACAGCTCAAGAAAAGTTATTTTGAAAATTGATACAATATCTATTCTAATATTTGCATGCCTCCTCCCACTTGAAGTATTTTTGTTAATACGAATATGGTTGGCTTAAATATCTATATTGTCAATCATAAAAATATATTTTAAACGATTTTGGTGTGTTTTTAAGAGTGTAAATAGATATTATGAAGTGATAAACTATGATATTGAAGCTTTTATAAACCAGAATAAAGTTAAAAACGGATTATCAGGGAAAAAGTAGATAGTTTATGGCTCTGATTGAGATTTTTTTCATATTAAAATAATAACTCAGAATACCATAAGATTCTCTCATCATACATCTTTTCATATAAAATCACTTCCTTGCACGTCATAAGTGGGGGCGTATGGGGCAAAACACTTGAAGAAAGGAAGCCCAATGTCATTTAATGAATATTCTAAGATGTGAGGACTGTCAAAACGTGGGGGACAGTAAAATGTATAATGGGTTCCAGCTTGTATCTTCAAAAGCTTAACGCTGATGATCTATAATGGCTTACTATTTTATTATTGACGTGCGCTGTCGTAAAATAAAAGGAGTATATTTTGAGCAATATTTCTTTAAAAAGTGCGTAATATGCAATATCATTATATTTTGTTTGGAGCATTCTATTCTTCATGAGGGGGATGTTCCCATTAAGAATGCGATAAACAAAAGCGTGAAACAATACCTAATCTTTATTATTAAAAATAATATTGTTTTGAATGTTTTGAAAATCGTAAGCTGAATTAAAAAATGATGATGAAAATGAACAAAGGCTTTTTATCTTGAAATTTCATCAACAATTTTAAATAGTTGGAAGAGAGAGGAAAGCAAAAGGATGTATCTCAGCACAAAAGTATACGTAAATTCATTAATTAGTTTGCAATAGAAATGCGTGCAAAGCGCTGTGTTTTAGCTTAAGACGAGGTGAAAATTCATTTTCTGAGACATAAAGCTCTTTGTTTTCAAGGTAAAGTTATTCAAGTGTCATGTGATATCGTGCAACAATATTACAGATAAGAAATCACTAATTATATACAAAAAGCTTTCTAATTATAATGAAGTGCTCTTATTATTATAATACAACAAGAGAAAAATTGAGAAAATTTGCGTCAAAAAAAATTTTAAACACTAAAATAGGTAATAATTAAAATAAACACAAACAAAGAATTATTATAATGATGATTAATAAAGCCGAAAACCAATTTTTGAATAAGTAGGGAATTATGAGGAAGAGTAACCAAATTCCCACCAATATTACTATTATTAACAGTATTATAAATGGTAGCCATATAAAAGCTGCAGCTATACAGCCAGTGATGATTGGTGCACCCCAAAGATAGACAAATGTGTTGACAAGAGATTCATAAATAAATTCGTTAGTGAATTCTTTATCTGCAGTATCATAGCATTCTATAATCGCTTTGCATTACCCCACTCACATCATAAAACTCGTTATGCACCTTATGAAGGATATAAAAACAGCTTATCTTTTAAATCTTGTTAAAAAGATCATATTTAAGTAGTGCAATTATACTAAATAGTGAGGTAAATGCTGGAAGGAATAGAAAAGGACACCTAAAATATTCTTTTTGTAATTCTACTGTAACGATTTTAAGCATCCCCCCCAATGAAAAGATTGTAAACAAAAATCCTAATATACTGCATACGATAAGATCTCCAAAACTCATATTCCCATCTTTCTTTTTGAGTGTTGGTTTTGTTGATTCATCAATACGTATTATATTTTTGTAGAATAGATCACATTTTATTCATGTATTGTAAGGTTATATATTAGCGTTATGTATGTAAAAAGTCTGGAATTTCTGAGTTTTTTATTACCTAAAGAAAATGTTTCTGACATTAGAAAATATAGCAATAACTTCAAAAACAGTAAAAATAACCCCATCGAGAGCTGGTAAAGGGTGTAGCTAATAAATGATGTATATTTTAAAGGGAAGATAGAAGTTCAAGGTGCAGAGAACACTGAAAATAAAGTCGGTAATGAGTGGAGGGGATATTTTATTTGGAAAAGACAAGCCATGGATAGTCCAATTGTCTGGCTACTTATGCAAGATTTTGTAAGGTGTTTTCTTTGATAGTTAAGGGTATAGCAAGTGTTAAATCGATGGAGCGTATTTTTTGTTTGGATTGATGAAGCAGATGAGTTAGAAAAACAGTTTAGAGAATGCTTTTTGATATTGCCATGAATTAAGAAGAACACCAATAATTGCAAGATGTTGTTTAGAATGATTTATTGTTCTTGCAAAAAAGATATACATATAATAATATATAGAGGCAGATGTGCTAAGTGTGGGAGGGGAAAAGTTGGTTATGGGGCGTTTAAAAAACAAGGATATTGTTCATAAAAATTGGGGGAGGGCGCTAGGTTATGCTTTTTAATTTTTTCCGGATCGGATACAACCTTCAAATTTTGTGAAGGTGTGTAGTGTTTCTTTAGTATTTCAAAGTATTTCTTTTCAGTTCAATGAAAGCGTGAGGAAATAGCCATATTGAATATATTCTCTATGATGTATTTAGATTGAACAAAAGCTTGTTCAAAAAAACATTGGTGATAATCCTGTAACACAATTTCAGGAATAAATTGAATAAAATAGAACAAAGTATCTGCATGTGAATAAAAACATAATGAAGCATGCAAAAAATTTGAAGCTAATTTTAAAATTTTAATACAAATGATAGCTAAAAGATAGAATTTCTTTGTTTAAAATATCGACGAGATAGATTTAAACTATTGAAAAAATAAAAAAAGATAATGTTTAAGTCAGAAACTTTCTATGTGGGTGATAAGTTATTACATTCAGTAATGGTTATATGAAATCCATAATAAGAAAAATTTTGAACAGTATTTATAAATTTTGCAACAAGATGCAAGATTTGAGAAATAATTATATAACAACAGCAAAACAACAAAACAAGATACTGAGTAACCTCAAATGAGGTGGTTACATTACACATTAGAAGAGAAAGCATTAATACTAATGTTATGAAAAGCGTCTGGTGAATTTAGGTTATAAAATTGGAAGGAGTGAAGAGAGATAAAATGCGTAAATACGGATGGTACAGTGGTTATGATGTACCAATCAACAGCGGCCGCACATTTTAGTGCACAGAACGAGAAATTGTTAGAAAAACTATGAAAATAATGGGGGATTTAAAATGTCTAATATTTACGATTGGTCTCTAAAGGCTGATGAAAATGCTTATTCAGATAGTATCATTAATTGGGCAGAAGGTCAGCCGCCTAGTTCTGTTAATGATAGTGCACGGGCGATGATGCAGCGCGTACGTGAATATCTTGCAGATAATGGAGGATCTATTAATTCAAGCTTTACAGTAAATGTGGATGATAAAACAACATTAATTACTTTAAAGACAGTTTCGCCTATAAAGAAATACAACAATGATATCGTCATACGTTTTAAAGCTTGTGGTGTAAATATTGGCGCGACAACCATAACTGTTAATAATATAGGAGAAAAGCTTATCTATAAAGCCACTGATGTGGGGGTTATACCATTAGAAGGTGGAGAATTTCAAACAGATGGCATTTATGAAATGGTATACAATAATGGTGTTTTAATAAAAGAGCATGAGGGTTGGTATTTATTAAATCCTACACCACCAAAGATAGAAAGTTTTCCCGCTGGATTCATTGCAACATTTGCTATGCAAAATGTGCCAAATGGTTGGCTTTTATGTGATGGTAAGGCCTATAAGCGTGAAGATTATCCGCTGTTATTCAATGCAATAGGTGATAAATGGGGAAAAGACAGCAATAAAACTTTTAAAGTTCCTGATTTTAGAGGCATGTTTTTACGCGGCTTTGATAATGGTCGGGGTTTAGATGGTGGTAGAAAGTTTGCGGATGAACAACAAGATAGCATAAAATCGCATACGCATATTGGGAGCATTGAAAACGCAGGCGAGCATGCACACAATTTTGAGTATCAAGGGGTAGGCTGGCCCGTTGGTGATATTGGAAGACTCCCGAATCATTATACTTATAATACGACCCTGAAAGGGAGAACAGCTTCTGCTGGTGCACATACACACAAGGTAACTCTTTCCCATACAGGTGAGGCAGAAACGCGCCCTGTTAATACAACCGTTGTCTATGCTATAAAATCATGAGTATGGTCGGGTCCATAAATAATCTATAGACCTTGATAATTTTGTTAACGCGGAGCAATTCCGCGTTATTTTCTATGCATATGAAGAGGAAATCTATATTGTTAATAGGATACTTGAGAGAGTCAAAAAACAATTTAAAAATGATTGAAAGAAAGAGTTGAGGATATAATTTATTTTATAATTGTATGATAATATAGGGAAAATATGTAAAAATCATTTAAACTGTACCGTGAAGTGATCTAGAGATACATTTTTTCATAAGGTGTTTTGATAGGGGGTAAGGTGATAAAATTATTCAACCTGAGGCATAAATAAAGTACAATATTTTAACGTTTTTTTGTGCAAAAACAGCATACCCCCGTATGAGTTAATTCATCTTATAAAGATATCTCTCACCTTGTTGTCGATTTCATTTCTTTGCATTGCCATGGTGGAGGCTTTATCTGTAAATGATAGTACTCCTTGAGTGGAATCATCATTATGCTTGTGAAGCAGAAGACAAACGCTATTTCTATACTCTCTCCTCATCCCTATATTTCGCATTGTTTTTGCATTAGGGGGGCTTACAAGAAGCGTTATTGAGTTTATTTTAAAGTTTTTATTCAATAGGTTAATTCTTTGTGATATGCCAATAAACAATTTTTTAATAGAAAGAGAAAAGTAAAAAATATTAGTATAAATTAATATTTATTTATAAAAAAAGTTAAAGTATATGTGTTATAAAGAAGATGTTACTATTAAAGCTACAAACAAATCTTTTGTGGAGGGGAGAAAAGTACTTGATTTCTATATGGTCCTTAGAAGATATAAATAATACACCCGTTATTATAACAAAGGCATTTGTACGCATTTCTTGAATCATTTTTATAAAGATAAAAGTGATAGAAAGAGTAGGAAAACGCATATTTATGTTGTATAAATTCGTATTATCTAACAGTTTGATAGCAAAACAAAACTTCACATGTTTTTAGTTACGTAAAATCTTGAAAGATTTTAAACTGGTAGTTTTTTCAAAAAATATCTTTAGGGTGCTTGGTCTTCTTTTTTAATGATAGATGACAAAAAGGAGTTCATATAAAAATAAAAAAGATTCTTGAATATTTGCGTGTTTTATTTTGCTATGGACTTTAGTTTTTAGATTGAAGCCGACAGCTTAGAGATCTAATTTCATAGGAGGATGCCGTTTGAGGGAGTATAAAAGGGATATCTTCTTTAGGTAATTCAGAAACGTTTAAAGAACAATGATAAACATTGCGGAGATTTTGTGTTGTCAAAACATTAGTTGCATTTCCTTCGCAATAAATCTCACCTTCCTTGAGCAAGATCATGTTATCTGCATAATGTGCCGCGAGATTGAGGTCATGAAGAACAGCAAGAACGCCGCCACCAGAATAGGAAAATTGTTTAGCAATATCCATAACGATGATTTGATGTTGAATATCGAGGCTAGCAATAGGTTCATCTAATATCATCCAGCGAGGAATCCCATTATGAACAGGTTTCCAGACTTGGCAAAGTACACGGGCAAGTTGTACTCTAGCTTGTTCTCCGCCTGATAATTGGTGATAATACAGGTTGCCATAATCAGAAAGGTCAACGCACTCTAAAGCTTTCTGGATAAGATTTTGCAATTCGGCTGTGGCAAAGGTAAATTGGTTTACAGAAAGACCAAGTCCTACAACTTCATGGACTAAGAATGGAAATACGAGCGTTGTTGATTGTGGTAGTACAGCGCGCATTTTTGCCATTACATGAGTTTTTGTTTGGCGTACATTATAACCATTTAAGGTTATTTTTCCGCTGTAAGGAATTTCACCACTCAGAGCTTTGATAAAAGTACTTTTTCCTGATCCATTAGGACCAATAATAATGGTAAAAGCACCACTTTTAGCTTGAAGATTAATGTGTTTAAGAATCTTCTTCTTTCCGCGCTGAACACAAATATTTGTCGCTTCAATCATGAAAAGTCTGTTCCTCGTTTGCATATAAGGATCCATAGAAAGAAAGGTGCACCAAAAAGTGCTGTTACAATCCCAATCGGCAATTCTGCGGGGGCAACAATTAAGCGTGCAAACATATCAGCAAAAATAAGTAATGCTGCTCCCAGGAGAGCAGAGCAAGGAATGAGATAGCGATGATCAGGACCTATGAGCTGACGTAAAATATGAGGAACAATAATACCAATAAAACCAATACCACCACTGACAGCAACAGCACTACCACACATAAGAGCAACAAGGGGAATAGCAATATTTTTGACGCGTTGAATATGGAAACCAATATGGCCAGCAACAGCTTCTCCAAGAGCAAGGGCATTAAGTGCTCGTGATAAAAAGGGAGAGAAAAGAAGACCAATAACGATAAAAGGAAGAACGAGCCATACTTTTAACCATGTAGCGCCCGCAAGAGAGCCAAGACTCCAAAAAGTGATATCACGCAGTTGTTGGTCATTTGCGACAAAAATCAATGTTCCGACAACTGCACTGCTTAATGCACCAAGAGCAATACCAGCAAGCAGCATGGTTGCAATAGAGGTAAAGCTATTATGCGTTGCTATTATGTAGAGAATAATCGTTGATAAAAGTCCACCAAAAAAAGCACCTATGATAACTTTATAAGGCTCTAGAAAAGGTGCAAATGAAACAGGAAAAGCAATGCCGACAACAATTGCTAAGACTGCTCCAAGTCCAGCACCTGCTGATACACCTACAATTCCGGGATCTGCAAGAGGATTACGAAAAAGCCCTTGCATAAGAACACCGGAGACAGCTAAAGCTGCTCCAATCAATAATCCCAAGATAACACGGGGAAGCCTTATGTCTATGAGCACGAGGTAATCACGCGTTTTACTACTTACCGAAAAATCTTGTGTAAGCATCACATGGAGGAGATCAACGAAAGAAACTTTTGCAGCACCATTCAAGAGCCCACCAAAAATACTGAAGATAAGGAAGATTATTAAGCTTAATAATAAAATCTTCCCCTGCTTTGAACGGCTTATTTTTTTACCTTCTTTTGCTTCAGGTAAATGCATCATGGATGTACCGTCTACCATTTTTATCAGCTCTTACCGTTTTGATTTGCACCATAAAGTATCTCAATAAGCTCTCTTGATGCGTCTGCAGTGCGTGGACCAAATCCCAAAAAATACATGGCATCCATCTGTTTTATGGCATGATTTTTTGCTGCAGTTGTTGCTTGAACTGCCGGTATGGCTAAAATCTTATCAATGCTGGTTGATCTTGCACCATGTTTTACAAGTAAGATAACATCGGGATCTGATTTCAATAACGCTTCGCCGTTGAGAAGTTTATATCCTTTATAATCGGTGATAGCATTGATAGCGCCTGAAAGTTTTATCATACTATCAGCTGCAGTACCTGTTCCAGATGCCATGACGCGTCCATTTTGCACAGAGAAAACAAAAAGAACACGCTTTGGTCTTGTTACTTTCGCCAAAAGCGCATCGTTGTCTAAAAAATTACGCTTCAATTTCTCAATTAACGCCGCGGCTTGCACTTCCCGATGAATGGCTTGACCAACGAGGCGAATCTTTTCTATCACATTTTCACGGGAGTAGTCTTCTGGTATGATCACCAGAGGTATCGATGTTTTTTTGAGAATATCAATTGTTGAAGCGGGACCGCTTCCTTCAACAAGCAATATACCCTCTGGAGCAAGTGATAAAACACCCTCAGGTGAAAGAGCACGCATATATCCAAGCACAGGAAGCTTGAGCGCTTCTTGTGGGTAGACACTTGTACTATCACGGGCGACAAGTTGATCTTGGGCTCCTAATGCATAGACAATTTCTGTAAGTGCTCCGCCGATAGAAACAATTCGAGCATTTTCAGGAAAACGCGTTGCAGGTTCAGCAATTACTTGTTTAGAAAAACAAGTAAGAGAGAGCAGTAAACACATAAGAAAAAGGTTTGATAACCTATGTAAAAGAGATATGAACATGTCCAACCTTACCTTATCTTAGTTACTGCTGTTTTCTTGGCATGATGGCAAACTATTCAATAAAGAGCGCCAATCGTCACGTTCTTTTTGTCCCTCCTTGCGTACGCCAAAGAATTGAATAACCATCTCATCAGCTTTATCGAAAACTTCAAGTGAGCTGACATACCCATCAATCGTAGGCTTGCGAACACGCCATACCTTATAAAATCCAGAAACGAGTAAATGAAGGTGAAATTTCTGATCGAGAACATTAAGCCAAGGTCCCATTTGCTTAATGTTCTTTACTTGCCCAGTGAAAATTTGGATACATCCTTTATTACCAACAAAACACATAATTGGTAACTCTTGTTGTGCAACTTGTCTGAGCATCATTTCAACAGCTTCTATTTTTAACTCATCGGCAAACTCATTTCCGACATGTTTTACAGCATCATGTCGATTAATTTTCAGTTCAGAAATAATCTCATGAAGTTGATGCACATCAGTCATCTGGCGCCAACGATCTCGGAACTTTTCAACATCCAGCTTTGTCGTATCACATTGTACTGGAGTAAGAACGGGAGAAATATCAAGTACAGGTGATTGATCGTCATGAAGCAACTTTTCAACAAGTGCAGCCCATTCATCCATATTTGTTGCGTCTTTAGAATAGAGTTTGAAAATGGCAATGCCATATTGATCAAAGAATTGCAAACTTTTCATAGGTGTTCCGAGAATAATCACATCATGCTCGAAACCAAACTTCCATTTTTTTGAAAAAATACGCAAGTCAATTTCACCGAGTGTTATCGGGATATGCTGGCTTTGAACAATTTTCTCAAAACATCCTGTTATTTCATGGACAGCATTATCATTCCGTGTCAATGCCATAACTGTGCCAAGTTTAGGAGCATTTTCCAAGAGAGTAGCGACATCAGCGCGTAGTTTTTTTGCTTTTCCAATTGTACAATAAGCCGCAACGAGTTCTGCTTCAGATATACCAATAGAGTCCGCGAAATCGCGGTTACGCATCTCTTTTTTTTCTTCACGCAAGCGAATAATCATTTCGGCTGTGTATGACATGGGCTTATCCTTATGTTACCTGTTTGAGGGTTAATTGTTTAATTTTTCAACTCAAAGACAGTAAGTCGAACCACTATCAACTAATGGTTCAACCTACTACCAAATAAGCCCTTTTTTTATTAACAGTAGAACAATAAAAACCGATAAATTACAAAAAGCTAAAGCTTAAACCTCAAAATCTGTTGTTTAGAGAACAAGAAGAACAGAAACACAATAACTTATTCTTTATCGATCTAACCTTTTTAATTGATCTAATGGTTAACAAAAGTAACTAAAATTTTTGCACGAACGAAACTTTAAAGTTGCGACCAGGCTGAGTATAATAATCCTTCGGCGTTGAGCTTTCACCGGAAGGAAGATCTGATACATTCCAATATTTTTGATTGAACAGATTATAAACACCAGCCCTTATAACAGGACCCTTTTCACCAAATGGCTTCAACCAACCTGACACATCAATAATATTATAACCTGGAATTTTTTGATAGTCCGATTCCTTAGCAACTTTATCGCGTTTGGCAGATGAGGTAAGAACAACGTCTGCTCCCCAGATTTCTTTTGCATATCCGATCCCAACAATCGCTTTTAAAGCTGGAATTGAGTTAAGATATTCATCTTTATCAAGATCTTTTCCTTGCGAATAGGCAAGAGCAAAATTGCTATGGAATCCACCATTAAGAGCCAAATGTATTTTGGCTTCAGCACCATAAATACGCACATTCGCACGATTTATGTAATGGCGACGCGCAAATTTGAATTCCTCTGATGGCCCTTTATCTATAGTATCTATGAAGTCCTTGTATTGATTAAAAAAGGCACTGACTGAACCGCCGAAATTTCCATTTCCATACCTTATACCAACATCATATCCATTGCTTGTTTCTGCTTTAAGATCAGGGTTTCCCTTCACATAATAAGCAGAGGGTTTTATATAAGAGACATAAAGTTCTGGAATACGTGGTGCACGAAAAGCTTGCGCCCATTGAGCATAAAGTGTTACTTGATTACGAACATCCAGCTCCATACGTAATTTGGGAGAAAAACGTGAACCATTTCTTTCTGGAGGAAATTTGTCAGAAATCAGAGCTTTCTCATAAGAGGACGTTTTTTGAGGGATATATTTAAACCAATCATAACGAACTCCAGGTGTTATACGGAAATGGTTATCAGCAAAGCCAATTTCATCTTCGAAAACAAAACCCAAATTATAGCCATTCGCATCTGGTGAATCTGACCGATTAGCGGGTACAAAGAGACAGCCCCGTGCATTTTCCGCCAAATGACAATTATCTTTCCCTAACAAATAATGATGAAATTTAGATGATAAAACATTAGTGGCAATCTTTAACGTATGATCTACAGTGCCAATATGAACTTTCTTGAGAGCGTTAGCATTGATACCATAATTAGTATTACGCAAAAAATTATCTCTCAAAAAATCCCCTTTGGGGGCCCTAACACGAAATCCGGTCAGAATATGACGATTTGACTGTCTTTGCCAATAAATCTGCCCACGAAATGCATCAAAAAGTGCATCTTCATTGCCATTATAGTCATAAGAAAGAGAAAGGCGTTCACGGAGTTTGTCGTCCTTATCATAAACAGAACTAGGGGCATAATATCTCTCAGAAGCATTCAATGAATGTGTATCAATGGTGTGACCAAAACGCTCGGCGGTAAAACCAAGTCGGTGATTATCATCAAGGTATTGGTGAATTTTAAAGAGCAAATTATTTTGATCAAAATGAGCAGGGTTTTTACGTGTGCGCTCTCCATAGCCCTCTAAGGTTCCCATATTTTTGCGCTCATGACCTTCCGCATAAGAACCCTGGAAAAGCAAAAACGTTTGTTGAGCACGCATTGCAACAGCTTGATCTACGTGCCAACTATTATCAACAGAATGATAACCACCTTTTATAAGACCACCCCAATTTTTTCCTTCTGTGATAAGATCTTCAGGATCAAGGGTACGCAAAGCAACAATTCCTCCTAGCGCACCAGATCCATAAAGGCTAGAATCCGATCCTTGAATAATATCAAGTGTGGAAAGTGCACCAAAATCAAACGTTGTGTTACCACTATTTCCGCGGAATATATCGTCCAACCATGGAAGAACGATACCATCCATTGTTGTAAGAATACGGCTTGCCTCTAAACCACGAATGACAAAACTGTTATTCCCTGGGTTATAGGATACGGATGGATCAAGGCGATTAATATCATAGGCATCAGTTATTTGTTTTTCACGAATATCTTTCGCGGTTTTTCGACTCGTCAAAATAGTGACCGAATCCAAGGCCGTCCCTATTTTTTTCTCTTCAATAACAATTGGTTTGAGTTCAGTGACAGAAGCTCCATCATTACTTCGTGCGAAAACAAATGAAGGTATACAGACCGATAATGCACTTAAAATCACACAGCTTTTATAGATATTTTTTCGTCTTATTTGCATAACACATCACAACCCTTTTAACGTCCCCTCTCTGTTTTGAAATTTTATTTACATACAAAAAGGCTGGACCCGCTGATTAAAACTTGCCAGCCAAGTAGAAATGATTTTGAAAACAACACAAAATCACTGGAAAACCATATTAAACATGACAAAATCAGTCAAGAAAAAAGTTGCAATTTCAAAATAGCCTGTTTTAATGAGATTGAACACCAATATTAAGCTTAAAATAGTGGCAGAAAAAACGATGAATTTTGCAAATACGAAGCAATTATTAACTCTTTGGATTGGTGCATTTGTTGGAGCTTTCTTTTTGCATGTATTATTGGGAGCGCAGTTTTATTTTCAAAGTATTGGTGTAAGTAATGGCTTGCTCTCGTCGGAGATTATGCTGACTTTTGCGCAAGAAACTGTATATCCGGATGTTGATACAGATTTGCCAGATATTCATACAGAGTCGGATATTAATACAGAGCCAGAAGTATTACAGTCTGATCTCCTAGAGCAGGAGTTAGAAGGATTGCAATCCGTGGATGAAGTTCAATCGCAAGAACCTCAGCATATAGTAGAACAGGATGACTTAAAGTCTTTAGAAGACCCCCTTCCTCAAAAAGTGGAGCATAAAGCGTTTATCAAAAAAACAATACCGATGCCAAAGGCTGTAGTAAAGCGCTCCAATACAAAGGCGGTACGTTCTTCTTCCACCAATAAGGGCGGTGGTACAGCAGGGACTGAAGATATGTTGTTAATGGAGTGGTTAGCAAAGGTACAGTCACAATTAGAAAGGCAAAAAAATTATATTGTGGGACAGCGTACCAGTCATACAAAAGGAACGGTGAAGTTAGAATTTATGGTACATGAGCAGGGGAGTATTTTTTCTAGTCGTGTAGCAGTCTCTGCTGGTGATCCGGAACTTGATCGATTAGCGATGGCGGCACTTCAACGCATTGGTTCTTTTCCACCACCACCACCATCAAAAGTGAATAAAACAATCAGAGTATCCCTAATATTTAGCTGATTTCTTATGCGGGGCGCTTTTCTTATAATATATTGATTTATAATGATTATTTAT
Organism: Bartonella sp. AP20NXHL; assembly: GCF_042196165.1. Classification (NCBI taxonomy): domain Bacteria; kingdom Pseudomonadati; phylum Pseudomonadota; class Alphaproteobacteria; order Hyphomicrobiales; family Bartonellaceae; genus Bartonella; species Bartonella sp. AP20NXHL. The sequence goes on from NZ_JBHIPV010000002.1 coordinate 156,878, forward strand.
AATTTTAATGAAAGTTAAAATATAGTTTGTTCTAATTTTTTTGACGTTGAATTAATCAAAACCATTCGCTTACTTATGATATAAGTTGAGGGGGGAGCATGAATAAAAACTTCTAAAAAGCAGCGAATATACTTCTTATGAATGCTCTAAATGAAAGGGTTGTTGCAACATTGGGAGTTATGGGATGATAGAGCTATAGCTTTTATTAAGTAATTAAGTAAAGGTTAAACGTGTCTCATCGATTTTTATACCGTTCGTGAGAGGATTTTCGTAAGTACTTTCCAGATACACCGTTGTGAAATAGACTTAGAAACATTAAAATAAAACAAGAATATCAATAAGAAAAACATACTATTTTGGGATGCTCTGTTTTTGTGTGAAGGATGTGAACTTATATGTAAAAATGAGAAAAACAAAAAGCAAAGCTTCATCTTCATCATTAAAAGATATTGACATATTTAAAAGTCGTAAAACCGAATGAAAGGGAAGGGGCAGAAGAAAATTGTTTGTCTTTAAGGCTTTCTAACTCAATGAGTCTGTCTTTCTGTTATCAGAGATAATCCAAACGATATATATAACAACCTACTCTCTATTTGGTATAGAAATGTTATAAGCAGAAAAAAATAGTTTTAAAATATGCTGTTTCACAAGATTTGAATATTGACTAATAAGCAACAGTAAAAGGATGAGCTATTTGTTTCACTCTTCTCTTATATTTGTAATCTCTATGATATTGTCGTTTATGTTGAGAAGAAATGAACTATTTGTATGACATGTTGATTTATAATGATAATTCATCATTTTGTATTTAGAATAAAAGACCCGAATAGCGCAGGGTTTTCTTATTTTGAATTTATTGATACTGAATCAATTAAAATTACTTGCTTATACATCATAAGAAGGCTGGTATGTGGGTACTATTTAAAAAGGAATAAAAACACTTCTTATGAATGCTTTCAAATGCTATTTGGGAAGTTAAGGCATATTATTTCCGTCGACCAGAAAGCAGGTCGGTTTTTATATCTATTTTCCCAGTGAGTCTTGCTTTGTAGACACCATAATTTTCCATGACACGCATCACGTAATTACGTGTTTCTGTATAAGGAATACGTTCAATCCAATCAATGACGTTATCGAGAGATTGTCCTCGAGGATCGCCATAACGTTTTATCCATTCATTGACTCGACGGGGACCCGCATTATAGCCAATAAGAGTTAGTATATAGGATCCATTAAAACGTTCTAATTGTTCATTGAGAAAATGGGCACCTAATGTTGCATTATAATGAGCATCACTGCTAAATTTTTTAGGAGACCATGCGATTGAGTATTTTTTTGCCAGTGCTTTTGCTGTTGTAGGAAGCAATTGGAGTATACCTTGTGCACCTGCTTTTGATATGGCTGTTGGATTAAATTCGCTTTCTTGGCGTGCAATGGCATAGATAAGCGATTTTTCTTCTACAGAAATATTAGCAGAAGCTGGTATAGCTCCCAGAGGATGAGAGAGTGCACCAACATTTTTTCCCTGAAAAGCAGCCATTTTTCCAATTTTGAGGCTGGTATAATAGTCTCCATTTTTTTCTGCCATAACAGCCAGAAGAGCTAATTCACCGGGGCTTTCTATTCTTTTTCCGAGCTCTCTATAAAAAATTTTAGCAAAATCAGCATAGCCGGCTGCTTCAAGACGTTGAATTGCTTTGATCGCTTTTCGTGCACTAAAATGTTGTCGCTCAGCGGTTGTTGGTTTGGGAAAGAAAACTTTAAGCTTTTGTTGGTTGAGTCGTGCAGCGGCTAATTGACCATAGTAAGTTGCACCAAAATGAGCTGCACGATGAAAGTATTGCTGGGCATTTTGATGTTCTTTTAGCGTTTCTGCTGTTCGTCCCATCCAGTAATATCCACGTGATGCATAAAAAGGTAAAGAAGAGAGTTGAGGAATACGTGAAAAATGCTGCATTGCTAATTTAGGGTTATGAAGAAACCGTAGTGCATACCATCCTGCATGAAACTCAGCATCGACGGCTAATGCAGATGTTATACCAGTGTGCGTTGCAACGAGTTGATAAGCAATTTTTGGTTTGTTTAAATCGAGCATTTCACGAGAAAGGGCGCGTTGTTCTTTCCACAATGAATGAGGGTTCATAAGGCGAAATGCATCGTTTGATGTTTTCATCATGAGTGCTGCGGCTGCATCATATTGCTCTGTTCGTCGAAGATGGCGTATTCGAGCAAACTGAAAAAGAGGATCTTTTTGCCATGATCTCTCTACAGCTTTTAATTTTTGTGTAGCTCTAGGATCATTTTTTTCAACGGCCACAAAAGCATTAAAAAGAGATTGAGCATGGGCTAATTTTGCAACGCGTGCTGCTGAATCAAAACGATGTGCATACAGCATAAACTGCATGCGTTTCAAATGATCAATAGGTTTTAATGCAGCGCTTGCATTTTTAAGAACAAATACTTCTTCTTTTGCATTGAGTTGTGTTTTATGCCACCATGGTGCAATAATGTGTTGAGCACGAGTGGTTTGTCTGGTTTCGATAAGTGCTTTAGCGAAGAGAGCCATCCCTTGTGCTGTTTGGGGCGGGTGATGAGAAAATTTTTGGATGATTGCGCGTGTAACGTTGGTTTCGTTAAGAAAAGCACGTTCAGCATTGCGTTGCATCGTTTCTATACCTGGCCATCCTTTTAGCATGTTGATTGCATTAAATATTTCAGAACTTGGTATATTCGCTTGGTTTGATACCCCCAGCGCCCATGTCAAAATATGACGATCAAGGCTATGTTTTTCCATTGAATTACGAAGATTTATTGTTTTTGCAATATTGTTGTTTGCTAGTGCATCTAGCCCAGCTTTCAGTTGCTGAAGTGTAGCAGTATTGTGTGATGTCGTGTGTATCTGTTGAAGAGAGTCTTGAGCTTCTTTTGTGGTAAAGGGAGTAGGGCGAACCAAAGGGATTGGCGCTTTCCCTTGCAAAAGGGGTGTTTGCGCGTATGCACTTGAAAATAAAATTCTTATTGCCAGTATAAGTGCAGTAAAGGTTGATACGAAAAGAGAGGTGGAGAATACACGCATAGAGAAAAGACCTTGAGACCTTGCTTTTTGTAAAAACTTAAGGATTTATAGAACACAAGCGTGAAAAACGCGTTAATATAGACGGCTTATTTTAAAGAACTGTTCAACATTTAAGGAGGGGCATTTTCATCTTATGAGGGCTTTTTTTGAAATTCATCTTGCTTCAATGATAGAGCAAGATTATGCTCTATTTAAAATTTATAAAAGGCGATTATAAAAAAATAAAAGCAAACATTATAGGGAGTTTATCATGCTCAAGGGAGCTATAACTGCGCTTATCACACCGTTTGATAACAAGGGCGCAATTGATGAGAAGGCGTTTTGTGATTTTGTTGAATGGCAGATCACACAAGGGATTAACGGTGTAAGCCCTGTTGGGACAACAGGTGAATCAGCAACGTTAAGTCATGAAGAACATAAGCGGATTATAGAATTGTGTGTTGAGCAGGTTGCAAAGCGTGTTCCTGTTGTTGCTGGAGCGGGATCAAATAGCACAAGCGAGGCTGTAGAGCTTGCACAATACGCGCAAAAAGCTGGTGCAGATGCAGTTTTGGTTGTCACTCCCTATTATAATAAACCAAATCAATCTGGTTTATACAAGCATTTTTCTTCCATTGCCAAAGCTGTTTCTATTCCGATTATAATTTATAATATTCCTGGTCGTTCTATTATCGATATGGCTGTAGAAACGATGAAAGACCTTTATCAAGATTTTAACAATATCATTGGTGTTAAGGATGCAACGAGCAGAATTGAGCGCGTTAGTGAACAAAGTGAAAAGTGTGGAAAAGATTTTGTGCAGCTTTCCGGTGATGATTGTACGGCGTTAGGTTTTAATGCACATGGAGGTATGGGGTGTATTTCAGTTTCCTCCAATGTTGCTCCGAAGCTTTGTGCAGAACTTCAAGCAGCTTGTTTTCGTGGTGATTATAAAACAGCACGAGAATTAAATGATCGCTTGATGCCTCTTAATCGTGCTGTGTTTATTGAACCTAGTCCAGCAGGTATTAAATATGCTGCTGCAAAATTAGGATTTTGTGGTGATACTGTGCGTTCTCCTATTGTTCCATTAACAGAAAGAACAAAGAAGATTATTGATGCAGCCCTCAGTCATGCTGGTCTTTTAAAAGCATAAAATGATATTGACAAAGCCATGAATAAAAAAAAGAACGCGCCCGTACGGAAAATAATTGCTGACAATCGTAAAGCACGTTTTAATTTTGAAATCCTTAATAATCTCGAGGCTGGTCTTGTCCTTCAGGGAGCGGAAGTGAAGTCCTTACGTTCTAATCATGCCAATATTGCTGAAAGCTATGCGAGTTTTGAGAATGGGGAATTATGGTTAGTAAACAGCTATATTCCTGAATATACGCAGGCTAATCGTTTTAATCATGAACCACGACGTTTGCGCAAATTATTACTTTCAAAACGTGAGATGGCACGTTTTTTTAATGCAACGTCTCGTGAAGGAATGACACTTGTTCCTCTCAAACTTTATTTTAATGAACGAGGGCGCGTTAAGTTGGAGATCGCTCTAGCGCGGGGGAAAAAGCTTCATGATAAGCGCGAAACGGAAAAAAAACGTGATTGGGGACGTGAAAAAGCAAGACTTTTAAAAAGATATGGATGATGGATGCAATTTCGATATTCTTTATTTATAGCACTTTTTAAAACAGTTTTAGCATTGATCTAAGTATGTTTTTGCTGCTTGAAAGATTTGGTGAAACATGGCGTCTGTCAAGCGCCCAGTATTTGTATTATAACGAGAACAGTGATAGCTCGAAAAGATGCGTAATCTGCCGATGTTATTGATTTCACCATGTCCAAAAGGGTGAGATAAAACTTTTGCATTAAGGGCACGTATCGTTGAATGGTGCGCAATGGTGCCTAAGGTAATAACGGCTTTAAGTTTGGGAAGATTTGTTAAAAGAGGTGAAAAGAAATAGCGGCACGTGTTAATTTCTGCACCGGTGGGTTTATTTTCTGGTGGAACGCAACGAACAGAGTTAACGATTGCTGCATCAATAAGTTCAAGAGTATCGTCTGCTCTTTCTTCAAAGGTTCCTTGGGCAAAACCAAACTTTTTTAAAGTTGAATAAAGTAAGTGCCCAGCATAATCACCAGTAAATGGACGTCCAGTTCGATTTGCTCCGCGCAATCCAGGAGCAAGCCCAACAATAAGAAGGCGTGTTGTGTCTGGCCCTTTATGAGGAAAGAATGGGCGCACCGGTGCGTTATACCAACTTGGTTCTTTTACACGCCAGCCAGCGATAAATTGATGAAGCCTAGGACATAAATTGCAATTTTGGGGTGGTTCTGGGCAAAGTGATGTTAATTGGCTATTCATGGTGTTAGGCATCAATCGTTTTTCTATTTTTTTGAGTCTTTTATAGCGTATATGACGGGTTATGTTTTGATAAACAATCTATAATGAATATAAATAAACTTTTTTAGAAGAAAGTTTAATATAAACTTATTGCTAATTATTGTGTAAGAGGTCATCTTTCAGTAATTTATTCGATGAATAAGAGTGCAATACACATGATGTTCAAAGAAAAAAAAGTTTTCTCTTTAGATAAAGATATTATCATAAAAAGTATGCGTAAGGCTGCCGTTATTGCAAAGGATTTTAAATAGCTGGCATTCCTTTTAAAAGGATGAATACTCCAGACAAATATTTTGTCAAGAAAGACCGTCCTTTGTTTGAAGTCAATCTATTGGAATGCTTTTAAGAGAAACTTTGATAACGAGCATGAATAGGTTATACATTTTTATAAATTTTCCAAGAATTTTCTTAAATAAGTTCTTTAATCAAAAAATATAAAAGTTTGTGTTGTTTTTCTTGTGTTTTATTTTGATTATTGTATATACTCCCTTATCCGCTATTAAATTTTTTTATTTGAGAAAGAGGCATAAATGGCCCGCGTAACGGTAGAAGATTGTATTGATAAAGTTGACAACCGCTTTGAGTTGGTACTTTTAGCAGGTCATCGGGCGCGTCAGATTTCACAAGGAGCCCAGATTACGGTTGATCGCGATAATGATAAAAATCCAGTTGTTGCTTTGCGTGAAATAGCAGAAGAAACATTGTCGCCTGCTGATTTAAAGGAAGACCTTATTCATTCGCTGCAAAAGCATGTGGAAGTAGATGAGCCAGAAATGGCAAGTGAATTTATTACCCATTCAGGTGAAGCTGAAAGTGTTTTTAATACGTCATCGCAAGAAGAAGGTACTTCATTTGATCATATGTCAGAAGAAGAGCTTTTAGCGGGTATTGAAGGTTTGGTTGTTCCAGAAAAAAGTGACGATTATTAATTGCAGCAATTTATGTTACAGGAGTAAAGATACTTTGTCATGTGAGGAGCAATTATTTTTCGTGTCTTTTATTAATAGGACGTGTTCAATAAAGATTAGGGGTGTGAAAAGATAAAGGATATGCTCGTATGATGCGTCAGTGTGAGCTTGTTGGACGTGTTCAACGTTACAAGTCTGACGTAGATGAGGCTCTTTTAAACAGGGCCTATGATTATGCAATGAAAAAGCATGCGCATCAAAAGCGTGCGTCAGGTGATCTTTATTTTTCTCATCCTTTAGAAGTTGCTGCTATTTTGACAGATATGCGGTTGGACGAGGCAACGATTGCTGTTGCTCTTTTGCATGATACAATTGAAGATACAAGCGCTACACGAGCAGAAATTGATCAGCTTTTTGGTTCTGAAATTGGGAAGTTGGTTGAAGGGCTTACAAAGCTTAATAAGCTTGATCTTGTATCAAAGAAAGCCGTACAGGCAGAAAATCTTCGTAAACTTCTTATTGCTATTTCTGATGATGTTCGTGTTCTTTTAGTCAAACTTGCTGACCGTCTTCATAATATGCGTACCCTTGGTGTTATGCGTGATGATAAACGTCGGCGAATTGCTGAAGAGACGATGGATATCTATGCGCCACTTGCAGGCCGTATGGGTATGCAGGATATGCGTGAGGAATTAGAGGATCTCTCTTTCTTTTATTTAAATCCAGAAGGTTATCGTACGATTACCAATCGACTTTCTGAATTATTGAAACACAACCGTGATTTGCTTTCCACAATTGAAAATGAATTGACAAAACTTTTTTTGGAGCATGGCATTAAAGCAGATGTTAAAAGCCGTCAGAAAAAATCTTATTCAGTCTTTCGCAAAATGGAAAGTAAAGCATTATCTTTTGAACAATTATCGGATATTTTTGGATTTCGTGTGATTGTTGAGTCCGTGAATGATTGTTATCGTGCTCTTGGTGTCATTCATACGACATGGCCAATGGTTCCTGGTCGTTTCAAAGATTATATCTCTATACCAAAGCAAAATGATTATCGTTCTATTCATACAACAATTGTTGGCCCTTCAAGACAACGTGTTGAGTTGCAAATTAGAACGGCTGCTATGGATGAAGTTGCTGAATATGGGGTTGCTGCTCATTCCATATATAAAGAGCGCGGTTCCAATTATTCGACTGTGAAGTTATCAAGTGAAACGAATGCCTATGCATGGTTGCGTCAAACGATACAATCTTTGTCTGATGGAGATAATCCAGAAGAGTTTTTAGAACATACAAAACTTGAGCTTTTTCAAGACCAAGTTTTTTGTTTTACGCCGAAAGGTCGATTAATTGCTTTTCCTAAAGGAGCTACGCCTATTGATTTTGCTTATGCCGTCCATACAGACATCGGTGATTCTTGTGTGGGTGTAAAAATCAATGGTCGTATTATGCCTTTAATGACCAAATTAAAAAATGGTGATGAGGTTGATATTATTCGCTCACACGCTCAAATTCCGCCAGCAGCATGGGAATTTCTTGTTGTCACAGGTAAAGCACGTTCAGCTATTCGACGAGCAAGTCGTGCTGCGGTACGTAAACAATATTCGGGTTTAGGATATCGTATTCTCGAGCGTTCATTTGAATATATGGGAAAGCAATTTTCAAAAGACCTTTTGAAGAAAGTTTTGCCACGTTTAGCACGTAAAGATGTAGAGGATGTATTGGCTGCTGTTGGGCGTGGAGAGCTGTTTTCCGCTGATGTGATTAAAGCGGTTTATCCTGATTATCAAGATCACCGTGTGGTACAAAAGTCATCTTTTAGGCCTGGGGAAGAAGGTTGGTTTAATATTGAAAATGCTCAAGGTATGATTTTTAAAGTTCCAGAAAATGAAAAGAATGCAAAGGTCGAGAATCATCAATCTAAAGCATTGCCTATTAGAGGAACCCATGGAGATATACCCGTACGTTTTTCACCGGAAGGAGCAGTACCTGGAGATCGGATTGTTGGTATTATGCAGCCAGGAGCTGGGATCGTTATTTATCCAATACAGTCTTCAGCTTTGATGGCGTATGATGATCAGCCAGAACGATGGATTGATGTTCGCTGGGATATTGATGCCCAAATGAATGAACGTTTTCCTGCACGGATGAATATTTTGGTTGTAAATAGTCCTGGTTCTTTGGCTGAAATTACACAAATAATTTCTGCTAACGATGCCAATATCCAAAATTTATCTTTTATCCGTACAGCACCAGATTTTACAGAAATTATGATTGATTTGGAAGTGTGGGATTTAAAACATTTGAATCGTATTTTTTCTCAATTAAAAAAGGCAGGTTCAGTAAGTACAGTACGGCGGGTTCATGGATAAAAAGAAAGATTTAGCAATGAATACACAAGATGTCATTGATATTTTTAAACAAGCAGATGCTATTCTAGAAGGGCATTTTATTTTAACATCGGGGCGCCATAGTGCGACTTATATGCAAAAAGCGAAAGTATTCATGCATGCTGACTTGACAGAAAAGTTATGTCGTGGATTGGCTGAAAAAATCAAAAAATCTATCGAGGAAAAAATTGATTATGTTGTTGGGCCCGCAATTGGCGGTCTTATTCCTTCCTATGAAACTTCACGTCACCTTGGTGTTCCTTCTCTTTGGGTAGAGCGTGTAAATGGCATCTTTGAATTGCGTCGTTTTGAAATCAAGAAGGGTGCACGGGTTGTTATTGTTGAAGATATTGTGACAACGGGTCTTTCCATTCGTGAGACTGTTGAAGCGCTTGTTGCAGCAGGAGCAGAGGTATTGGCCAGTGCATGTATTCTTGATCGTTCTGGTGGTAAGGTCAATGTTGGAGTTCCATTGATTGCGCTTGCTGAATACGAGATAACCTCTTATGCTAGTGATGCTCTTCCTGCAGAGCTTTCTGTTCTTCCAGCGATTAAACCAGGCAGTCGAAATATTTAATTGTCTTTCTATTTTTTTTTTGTGCAAAAGCTTAAAAAGATTAATTTGGATGATATAGGTTATTTCATTATCAAAAGATGTATATTGAGAGTCATATGCTTTTTCGTCGTCGAGAACCAATAGATTTTGTAACGCGTATTCGACTTTGGTTATGGCCACGTCGTTCATTTTCTCGCTCATTTTGCTACATATATAAACGTATTTTGCGTATATCAGCAACACCGCATGAAGTAGCATTAGGGGTTGCTGTTGGCATTTTTTTAGCTTGTTCCCCTTTCTTTGGGCTGCATATTATTTTGGCAATATTTTTTTCTTGGCTTTTGCGTGCAAACTTTGCTGCCGCAATCATTGGGACGATTTTTTCTAATCCACTCACATTTTTATTGATTATCATGGCTGATTATAAAGTAGGGTACTTTTGTTTATCACTTTTTAGCGATGTCAAAGAGATTTCTCTTTCGCAAATTCGTGCTCTATTTAATGGTTTGACATTGTCAAATCTCTCTCTCCTCTTTAAAGGCGCATGGGACACAATTATGAGTCCTATGATTTTAGGTGGAACTCTTTTAGGTATTGTTTTTGGTGGTTTATCTTATATAGGTGTTTACAGAGCAACGGTTCGTTTTAAACAAAAGCGATATCAAAAGATTATAAAAAAAAGGCGTTTAAAGAAGCGTTCATCGCCTGTATTAAAACAGAAATAAATTTTGAGAAAGATCGGGTTAATATCTTATGATTATTGGTCTTGGAAATGATCTGGTTGATATACGACGTATTGAGAAAATGTTGGTTCGTTATGGTGAGCGTTTTATCCAACGTATTTTTACGGATATTGAAAAAAATAGATCTGAAAATCTCAAAAAAAGCTCCTCTTCCTATGCAAAAAGATTTGCTGCTAAAGAAGCATGTGCTAAAGCCTTAGGAACGGGAATCGCTTGTGGTATCAATTGGAAAGACATGGGGGTAGTTAATTTGCCATCTGGTAAACCAATAATGCAATTAACAAATCGTGCGCAAATGCAACTTCAAAAGTTATTACCTCCTCATCATGATGCAGTTATTCATCTTAGCATAACAGATGATTTTCCTTGGGCACAGGCATTTATTATTATCGAAGCACTTCCACGTGGATAGATGGCGTGAGAGATTGTGCTTTTGTTATTTGAATATTATGATGAAAAAAAATTATATCTGTGATGAGAAGGCAGTTGGTGATGATCCAAAAAGATAAAGTGCATAAAAAAGAAAAAAAAGGTGGGATTCGTGAATTTATTTCTGTTTTAGTACAGGCTCTGCTTTTAGCAGCGTTTATTCGGACACTTTTTTTCCAGCCGTTTAGTATTCCTTCCGGTTCAATGCGTCCTACTTTGTTGGTGGGAGATTATCTGTTTGTTTCTAAGTATGCATATGGGTATTCTCATTTTTCCATCCCCTTTTCTCCCCCTCTTTTTTCTGGACGGATTTGGGCATCTCAACCTCAACGTGGAGATGTGGTCGTTTTTCGCTTACCAAGTAATCCGAAGATTGATTATATAAAACGCGTTGTTGGGCTACCAGGTGATCGTATACAAGTCCGTCAAAGTGTTCTTTATATTAATGATGAGGCTGTTTCACGTCACTTTATGGGGGAGATTAATAATTCTGATATAACAGAGGTTAACTATCCTGTTGAGGTTTATCGCGAGACAATGCCTAACGGTGTCAGTTATGATACACTTGATTTAGCTTTCATCCCGAAAGTTGATGATACAAAAGTTTTTGAAGTTCCTCAAGGACATTACTTTATGATGGGAGATAACCGCGACAATTCAGATGATAGTCGTTTAGATGTAGGCTATGTTCCAGAAGAAAATCTTATTGGTCGCGCGAGCGTGATTTTCTTTTCTATCAGTAACGGTTCAAGTGCTTGGCAGATTTGGCGCTGGCCATTTGATGTGCGTTGGAAACGTTTGTTTTCTTTCATAAATACGGTTCATGATTTGCCGCTTATCAAGCAAGGAAACAACGATGAAACGTCTCATGATTGATCAGCTTTTCAAGCTGACGGGGCATCGTTTTAAAGATGAAGAGCGGTTAACGAAGGCATTAACACATTCGAGTGTACAAGATTCGGAACAGGGAAATTATGAACGACTAGAGTTTTTAGGGGATCGGGTTTTAGGGCTTTTGATTGCGGAAATGCTGTATCAACTTTTTCCTCAGGCAAGTGAAGGTGAATTATCAGTCCGTTTGAATCATCTTGTCAATGCGCAGACATGTGCTGATATTGCGCGTGAAATGAGGCTTCCTGATATGATCCGTGTTGGTTTTGAGATGAAAAATTTCGAGGGGCGTCGACTTATCAATATGCATGCAGATGTCGTGGAAGCTTTGATTGCCGTGATATATCTCGATGGAGGATTGGAAAGTGTTCGCCCTTTTATTCAAAAATATTGGCAAAGTCGGGCAAAGAAAATGGATGCTGGTCGACGTGATGCCAAGACAGAATTACAAGAATGGGCGCATATCCAAGGCAATGCACAACCACATTATCAGGTTATCAAACGTTCAGGTCCCGATCACGATCCTGTTTTTATGGTAGAGGTCAGTATTTCTGGGTTTGCTTCAGAGATTGGGCAGGGAAGCTCCAAAAGATATGCCGAAAGAATGGCAGCTGAAAAAATTTTGCGACGAGAGGGTGTATGGAAAACAGTGGGAAAAAATGATCATGAGTGACGTTATGAAAACGCGTTCTGGATTTGTTGTGCTTATTGGGATGCCTAATGCCGGTAAATCGACACTGGTTAATCAATTGGTTGGAACAAAGGTTTCAATTGTAACGCATAAGGTACAAACAACACGAACTTTAATCCGCGGTATTGTCATTCATGATGATGTGCAAATTGTGTTGGTCGATACACCGGGTGTTTTTCGTCCCCATAAGCGCTTAGAACGAGCCATGGTCTCTGCTGCTTGGGGAGGGGCTAAGAGCGCTGATGTTCTACTCGTTTTAATCGACGCTCAAAATGGTCTTTCGGATGAAGTTGATATGATGTTAGATATTGTAAACAATCTGAAACAAGAAAAAGTTCTTGTTCTTAATAAGGTTGATACAGTTGTTAAATCATCTCTTCTAGCGTTAACCACTAAAATAAATGAACGTGTAAAGTTTGCGCAAACATTTATGATTTCTGCTCTAAACGGTTCTGGTTGCAAGGATTTACTGCATGCGTTGAGTAATATGATGCAGGAGGGGCCGTGGTATTATCCGGAAGATCAAATTTCTGATATGCCCATGCGTCATCTTGCTGCTGAAATTACGCGTGAAAAACTTTTTCTTCGTCTTCATGATGAACTTCCTTATTCCTCAACGGTTGAAACAGAAAGCTGGGAAGAGCGTTCAGATGGTTCCGTTAAAATTAATCAAGTTATTTATGTCGAGCGTGAGAGTCAGAAAAAAATTGTCTTAGGAGCAAAAGGCGATACAATTAAAGCGATTGGACAAGCAGCACGTAAAGAACTCATGGAAATTATGGATCAAAAGGTTCATCTTTTTCTCTTTGTGAAAGTGCGCGATAATTGGGATACCGATCCAGAACGTTATCGCGAAATGGGATTGGATTTTTTAAAATAAGATTTTAAAAAAATAATTAAAGTAAAATGAAGTGGAAAGAACAAGCCGTTATTCTTGGTACACGCCAATATGGTGAAACAAGTGTTATTCTTGAGATTATGACACGTGAACATGGTCGTTATATGGGGGTGGTAAAAGGGGGGCGGTCGCGTCGTATGGCAGCTCTTCTTCAACCTGGAAATTTTGTGGAGGCTGAATGGTGGGCTCGTTTAGACGAACATTTGGGACTTTTTCGGCTTGAAGCTCTTGATTTACATGCGGCACGATTAATCTGTCTACCAGAAGCACTTTATGCTTTGCAATTGATAGCTTTTCATTTGCGGCTTCTTCCCGAACGTGATCCGCACCCCATTTTATATGATATTTTACACCTTTTTATGCAGAATTTTGATGAACCATTTGTAAATGCAGAATTGCTTGTACGTTTTGAAATGCGGCTTCTTGAAGAACTTGGTTTTGGTCTTGATTTATCTTGTTGTGCTGCAACAGGTCGTCAGGAAAGGCTTCATTACGTATCACCAAAATCTGGACGGGCTGTCTGTGAAGAAGCAGGGGAACCTTGGAAAAAAAAGCTTCTCATTCTACCACAGTTTCTTGTACAAAGAACGACTCGTCCTGCTGATTTTAGTGACATAATAAATGGTTTTATACTGACGGGTTTTTTTCTTATGCGTCATGTCTGGGAGCCACGAGATATAAAGCAGCCGTCAGTGCGCATGAATATGATACAATTGTTTGAGCGCCAATTTGGTGTGCAGGCATTAATTGGTTGATCTGATGATAATTGAATGGGAAAATGAGAATTTTAAAGACAATTGCTGAAGTCCGCCAATATACTTCAGAGGAACGACGTTTAGGTTTTTCGATTGGTTTTGTTCCAACAATGGGGGCATTGCATGATGGCCATCTTGCATTAGTACAGTATGCAAGAGCAATGTGTGATCGCGTAGTGGTTTCTATTTTTGTCAATCCAAAGCAATTTGGACCTCATGAAGATTTTTCTCAATATCCAAGAGATTTGAAGGGCGATTGTGCTTTGTTAAAAGAAGCAGGTGTTGAATGTGTTTTTGCTCCTTCTGTAGATGAAATGTGGCCACTGGGAAATGATACAATTGTACAAGTGAAAAAATTATCACGTATTTTGATGGGAAAATTACGTCCGGGGCATTTTTGTGGTGTAACAAGCGTTGTTGCTAAACTTTTTAACATTGTCCAACCAGATAAGGCTTTTTTTGGGGAAAAGGATTTTCAACAAATTTTAATTATTCGGCGTATGGTTGAAGATTTGGCTTTTCCTATTGAAATCGTTGGAGTTCCTATTCTACGGGAGTCAGATGGTGTAGCTTGTTCTTCACGCAATCAGCTTTTAACATTAGAAGATCGTAAAGCTGCCAAAATTATTCCTGAAAGTGGAAAAGCTGCTGAAAAGCTTTATCATGAAGGTGAACGGTCGGTTGATAAATTATGCAAAACTGTTCGTGATATTTTACAACAAGAAACGCGTGCAATCATTGAAGCGATAGATTTACGGGATATGGAAACTTTATGCGTGGTTAAAGGAACATTGAATAAACCGGCGGTTTTACTCCTTACTGTCCGCTTTGGTGAGGTAAGGCTGATTGATCAATATATATTGCAAGAGAAGAGTGGAAAATGAGTGTACATAAAACCGTAAAGCGTATAACATCTTCCGAAATACGTGCAAGAAAGGGACAACAGCCAATTGTTTCTTTAACAGCTTATCAAGCTTATACTGCGCGGATTGCTGATCCATATTGCGATATCCTTTTGGTTGGTGATAGCGTTGGGATGGTTGTGTATGGGTTTGAGACAACGCTTCCTGTTAATTTAGATATGATGATTTCACACGGGAAAGCCGTGGTGCGTGGATCTCAAAAAGCTCTTGTTGTTATTGATATGCCTTTTGGTTCTTATGAGGAAAGTCCAGAGCAAGCTTTTTTAAATGCATCGCGCATTCTTGCACAAACGGGGTGTGGTGCAGTTAAGCTTGAAGGGGGCGTTTATATAGCCGAAACAATAGATTTTTTGTGTAAACGTGGCATTCCAGTGATGGGGCATATCGGTCTTACACCCCAAGCAATGAATCGTTTTGGTGGTTTTAAAACACAAGGACGCAAGGAGAATGATTGGCAAAGAATTGAAGCAGATGGAGCAGCGATTGAAGAGGCAGGTGCTTTTGCTGTTGTTTTAGAAGCAATGGTCGAACCTTTAGCGGTGAAACTGACAGATAAGCTTTCTATCCCTACGATCGGTATAGGGGCGTCCAATCAATGTGATGGGCAAGTATTGGTTATGGAAGATATGTTGGGCTATGGTTCTCATGTGCCAAAATTTGTACGCCGTTATGGAGACCTTGAACAAGCCATGGAAACTGCAATAAAGAATTATGCAGAGGATGTCACATCTCGTTCTTTCCCAGCGGATAATGAAGTTTATAAACTAAAATAAACTTCAGTTTAAGATGAAAGGTTTGACAAGAGAACATTTGTTATTTTGATAATGAATGTGCATTTTTAATATATTTTGTATGCAATTTGAACTGTGATTTTTTCCATTTCTTTAATGAAGTCACGCCTCTCATGCAAAACAGAACGCCATTGGGTCGCTAATTCACGTGCTTTTTTAAAGAAAGCTTTCTTAAGGTACCCAATCCTATTTCGCGACGGCGTTCGTGAATAGTATAGTGGTAAGTCCCTTATGAAGTGTATAAAATTTATAGAGCACTCCCGTCTTTACGCTTCATAAGAGAGCAAGCCGGCATCATCACGCACTTTGCCAATTTTCAATGTTGCGACAGCGCTTAGCACTTGAGATGGTTCATAAGAAGCATTTTAATTCTTTCTTTAAAAAGTTTTATCTACACGCCAGCTCCACTTGTGGTGTGCAAGAGAATGATTTTGATTGATTCAATATAAACAGATTTGAAATGAGTGAAGCTTACGATATTAGGAGCTCTCATTCAAAATGAAAAAACAATGAATTATTATTATAAGTCAGTGTGATGATTCTGTAATGACAAGGAATCAACAATGCGAAGAGTCTATAATCTTTGGGCATCCAAGTCATTAAAGCGCGTTAAAAATGCGTTTTCAATGTGTTGTGTAGAATAGGGGGATAAATTAAGATCATCGGGTAGAATATTATTGGGAGAGCCAAAATAGCGAAGGGCTTCTTCTGTATTAAATCCAGCAAGCGTAATCGCTTCATAATAGGCAGCAATACGGTCGGCTTGTTTAATTTTTTTTAAAAGTTTTTGAGAAAGATCAACGGGAAGAGAAAAGCGCATGTGGATAGCATCTTGGATGCGTTTTTCAACGCGTTCATATTGTTTTCCTATGACAGCTTTAAAAGGGGAAATCATATCGCCGATGACATATTCTGGAGCATCATGAAGAAGGGCATAAAGACATTCGTTGCTTCCCGATTGTGGAAAAAGTTTTTGAAATATTTGTTCAACCAAAAGTGAATGTTGTGCAACAGAATAGGCATGCTCTCCTCGTGTTTGACCGTTCCAACGTGCCACGCGAGAAAGTCCATGGGCAATATCTTCAATTTCAACATCAAAAGGAGAAGGGTTGAGAAGATCAAGTCGCCTTCCAGAGAGCATTCTTTGCCAAGCGCGGGCTTCTCCATTTTTTAATAATTCAGCTTTAGCCATGAGTGTTTTCTATAGTATTTTCAGGAAAGGTAAAATTCATATTTTCAGCAATGCTTATAATGACAGGAATGTTTTTTACAGTAAAGGGGATGTTATGATCCATAGCATCTTTGACGTGGTCAATACGCATTAAAGCAAGAGCCTCATTTTCTACACATGTTCCCAAGTAGCCAATTACTTTTGTTTCTGCTTCAATGCTAGATTGAGGGGTTAATTCACACTGGCCTTTTACAATAAAAATACGGCGACGTGCTGCACGGCGGTGGTGCATTCGTGAAACAATTTCTTGTCCAATATAACATCCTTTATTGAATGCAAGTCCATTGATTTGATCGTAATTAATATCATGAGGAAAGACTTTGCCAACTTCATAGTCTTGACCACTTTCCGCAATTGCATAACGGATACGCAATCGATTCCATGTGTCATGATATTCTGAAGTTAAAAAAGGTTTTTTGCTATAGATTCGTATTATTTTTTCTTGTTGTGGGAAGCGTTTATCAACAAAACTTGAATCAAAATTTAAAGAATCTGATTCATTATTCAAAGAAACTGTAACAAGCTCTTGGAATGGTTGTGTAATTTCTACTTTTTTGCGCAGCTTATAGAGCAACAGACGCTTATGGAGCGTATCAGCTAAAGGCATCCTGATATCAATCAGGTAACCATCTTCTTTTTTTCCGATAAGAAAATCAGCAAGAACCTTTCCTTGTGGGGATAAAAGGGCTCCAGGGAAAAGTTCCTGTGGACTGATTTTTTTTACATCTGTCGTGATCAGGGATTGTAGAAAATCTGTTGCTTCTTCGCCTGTAATTTGAATAAGCCCGCGGTTTTTTAAGCAAATGGCATTTTGTTTTTTAATCATGGTTCTTGCCTTTCTGCTCAAAGTTACATAATCGATAAGTGAGCAATATGTAAGGAGCGTGGTTATGTTTAAAACATTTGATACAATTTTTAAAGGTGCAACACTTGTGAATCATGATGGAAGAAGCAAGCGTGATATTGGTATTACAAATGGTCGTATTGCTGAAATAGGCGATCTTACATGTGCATCGGCTAGTGAGGTCATTGATTGTACGGGGCTTCATATTTTACCAGGAATTATTGATAGCCAAGTGCATTTTCGTGAACCAGGAAATGAATATAAGGAGGATTTGGAAAGTGGCTCGTATTCTGCTGTGTTAGGGGGGGTTACGGCAGTTTTTGAAATGCCTAATACCAGTCCATTAACAACATCAGAAGAAACATTAAGCGATAAGGTTCAACGCGCATTTCATCGAATGCATTGTGATTTTGCATTTTGGGTTGGAGGAACGCGTGAAAATGCTCATGAATTGTCTGAATTAGAAAGACTTCCTGGTGCGGCTGGAATTAAAGTCTTTATGGGGTCCTCTACCGGTGATCTTTTGGTTGATGATGATGAAAGTGTACGCCTTATTTTGAAGAATACACGCCGTCGTGCGGCTTTTCATTCTGAAGATGAGGCGAGGCTCAAAGAGCGTAAAATATTGCGTATTGAAGGTGATGCATCGTCACATCCGATTTGGCGTGATGAAGTTGCGGCATTAAAATGTACGCAGCGTTTGGTAAAAATTGCTCATGAGATGAAGGCTCGCATTCATGTGTTACATCTTTCGACAGAAGAAGAAATTGATTTTCTAAAAAAACATAAGGATGTTGCAACAATTGAAGTGACACAACATCATTTGACACTCACGGCTGATGATTATAAGAAGTTTGGTACATTAATTCAGATGAATCCGCCTATTCGTGAATTGCGCCACCGTGAAGCTCTTTGGTACGGTGTTCAACAAGGAATAATTGATGTCTTAGGCTCAGATCATGCGCCTCATACTCTTGAAGAAAAACTTCAACCTTATCCCTCTTCACCTTCAGGTATGACAGGCGTGCAAACAACAGCAGCAATTATGTTGACACATGTGAATGCAGGAAAAATATCTCTTGAACGTTTTGTTGATCTCACTTCACATGGCCCTAGTCGTATTTTTGGTATAAGCTGTAAAGGGCGCATTGCTGTTGGGTTTGATGCTGATTTAACCATTGTTGATCTTAAGAGAGAAGAAATTATTACGAATAGCTTAATTGGTTCTCGCGCCGGTTGGACACCTTATGATGGTCAAAAAGTTAAAGGTTGGCCTGTTGGGACTATTATCCGTGGTATGCGCGTTATGTGGGAAGGTGAAATTGTCACACCTTCACAAGGAGAGCCTGTTAAATTTATGGAAACTTTGGTGTAAACAGATTAAAATTATAAGTATGCCGTAAAATACCATCCTTTAGAGTGGTGATATAGGGTATGTCAGCCTCTTTGATACATAAGTGTTTTTTTAATGCGTGGTGAATATTCTTAGGCTTGTTTGTAGAAACTATGCAGCAAGTTACATGCGTTAGAAGCCAAGAGGAACCTTGTTCAACAAGAACCTAGATTATTTACAGAGCAAATTTAGTTAAAAATCTTCGTCCTTTGAGGTGTGGGGAGGAAGCCAAAGAGCGATTTTGTATGGGGAAAAAGGCGCTCATACGAATAAAAGCGTATCGAGACATTATTCTTTAAACGTCTCTCTATTTTCAGAGCTGGTTTATTACTCCCCGCATTTGTGAAAGGAGTATCATTGATACCGCTAAAATTGAGAGAGATACTTTTTGTATAGATTAATTATTTATAATACATGAGGAGGTTTTCAGATAAAATTCTTCCTTCCTCAATGTATCTTTGATTGGCTTCAATGGCTTCTTGTGTACAATGATGATAATTTTCTGAGAAAGCACGATACGCTTCATTAAACGCTTCATAAAAATAAGCACGTCTTTGTGGAATGGGGTGTTCTGCTTCAATCAGTGCATTCATATAGTCATACCATTGGTTTGTTGGAGGCTCGCAAAGATTTTGGAGAGAATGCAATGATCCCAAAATTTCTGCTAGTCGGAGTAATTTTTTTTCATAAGGTGGAGATTGTTGTGCAAAGGTTGGCATTGAAATGACAAGAAATATTAAAATAATGATGTTCATCAATCTATTACGCATTATTTTTATTGCTTTCTTTGAATAAAACTCTGTAAAGATAAAATAATTTTGTCATGAGAACGGTGTAAAAAATAGAGTTGATTGCTACATTATTCTCAATTATTGATTATAAAATATAGGGCGTAAGAGATAGTAAGGAACCCATTGTGGAATATTGAAAATACTGATGAAGCTTTGTGTAGTTTAAAATTTAAGATTTTCTTTCTGCAAACTATCTATTTTTCACATAGATTTATATTGTATTACCTATAGAATTTTTTCTAAGCTCGTTTTCTTTAAGGAGGGAAAGCATTTCTAATGATAGAACGCTTTTGTCCAATCAAATAAAATAGATTATTTTTATGATAAATGATGGATACAGCCGTGAATACAATGGGAAAATGGTAAGAAGAATTTACTATAAGATAAAAGTTTTTAGCCTAAACAGCGTAATACAATAATTTGAGATAAGATACATCTAAAAGGATCGGTGCATAATATCGTTCATGGAGTCAATAAATGAAAGAGTTGCGATTTTATAATACGCTGACACGTAAAAAAGAAAATTTTACACCAATAGATGCGACAAGAGTACGTCTTTATGTTTGTGGTCCGACAGTTTATGATTATGCGCATATAGGAAATGCACGCCCTGTCATTGTTTTTGATATTTTATTTCGTTTATTGCGTCATGTTTATGGTAATGAGCATGTTCTATATGCACGTAATATTACAGATGTTGATGATAAAATTAATGCACGAGCAGCTTGCGAATATCCAAACTTGTCATTGAATGATGCTATTCGTCAATTAACAGAACGTACATATTCTCAGTTTCAGCAAGATACAATAGCACTTGGTTGTCTTTTGCCAACCAGCCAGCCGCGCGCAACCGAGCATTTAGAGGAAATGCGCTCTTTAATTGAAAGATTGCTTGAAAAGGGGCACGCTTATAAAGCGGAAAATCATATATTGTTTTCTGTAAGTAGCATAAAAAATCCTCCCCATTATGGGGCATTTGCAAATCGTTCTTTAGATGAAATGAGGGCGGGGGCGCGTATCGATGTTGCTGCTTATAAAAGGGAAGAGATGGATTTTGTTTTATGGAAGCCTTCTGTGGAAGGAGAACCAGGTTGGGAATCACCGGGCGGAATTCCTGTTTTAGGTCGTCCAGGTTGGCATATTGAATGTTCTGCAATGTCAATGGCAAAGTTATTAGCGCCCTATGGCGGTGGTTTAACCTGTGATGATCCGACCGCCAATGTTTTTGATATCCATGGTGGTGGAATTGATTTAATTTTTCCTCATCATGAAAATGAGATTGCACAAAGTTGTTCAGCTTTTGGGACGGAGCGAATGGCTAATTTTTGGCTGCATAATGGTTTTTTACAAGTTGAAGGCAAAAAGATGTCGAAAAGCTTTGGCAATTTCATAACTATTCGTTCTGTTTTAGAGAATAATTTTTTGGAGTTTAATGGTATTTTAACCGATGAAATGAAGCAAAATTGGGCTGGTTTGTCTGCGCGTTTTTCGATGTTGCAAACGCATTATCGTGAACCACTAAATTGGACAGCGCAGCGTTTAATACAATCGAGCAGCGAACTGTATCGTTGGTATGAATGGCTTCGCAGCAAAAAGAGTGAGATGAAAAACAATGAAGCAATTGATGATACTTTGATAGATGCACTTAGTGATGATCTTAATACTCCAAAAGCACTGACTCTTTTGCGAAAATTTTATAAGGAAGGAAATGCTTTGGCTCTTGTAAATGGAATGAATTTATTAGGACTGTTAAGACAAGAATGGATTAAAGAAATAGATTGCCCATTATTTATAAGAAAAACTTTCCTTGATACAAAATTTATTGATCAGCGCATTGCCGAAAGACTAAGACTTATCCATAATAAAGAGTGGGAAGCTGCGGATACAATTCGTGATGAGCTTGCAGCCGAGGGGGTTCTTTTAAAAGACAGTAAGGATCCGCAGAGTGGTGAGCGCATAACTGTGTGGGAAATAAAGCGACACTAATGTCTCTATTCCAGCAGCTCCATAAAAAAGGAGAATATGATGGAATTTTTATATCATTATGGATATATCGCGCTTAAGCTGGCTGTAGGTCTTGTTGCCTTCTTATTTATTTTAAGAACGACGGGGCGGGGGAGTCTTAGTCAAATGACACCAGTTGATTTGGTCAGTAATTTTGTCATGGGAGGTATTATTGGAGGCGTTATTTATAATCAGAATATTAGTAGCATTCAATTATTGCTTGTTTTACTCATCTGGCAAACCTTGATTACATCTTTTAATTTTATTGCACGTTATTCAGTTTTTTTTCGTCGTCTTATTGCAGGGCGGAATGTCACATTAGTTTTAGATGGAGTTTTCCAAATGGATAAGATTAAGAACTTAGGGATCAATATTAATGATCTCATTACGATGTTACGTCTTAAAGGGTGTCACTTACATGAAGCTGCTTTTGTTCGTTTGGAAACCAATGGTGATTGCACTGTCATTAAAAAGGAAGAGGGAAAGAAATCGACGATTTTAATAGAAAATGGTGAAGTTATTGATGATGGACTTAAAGAGATTGGTAAAACAAAAAAGTGGCTTCAGGCAGAATTGAAAAAAAAACATGTAAAAGTTGAAAGTTTATTCGCAGCAGAGTGGTATGAAAATACAGATCAAAATAATAAATTGTATAGTGGATTATTTCTTGTTCCTTTTTCAAAAACAGTCTAACTTCAAAAAACGGGTAGGTATAGCTTATTGGAAGTATAATAAAGAGATAAATCTATAAATAACCACAGAGGGTATTTTGCCTGTTTGTGCGGATGATAGAGAAGTAAGGACTTTATGAAACGCAATGAAATGACAAAAACTGTATCATCAGATACAGGGAAGACTCTGCACACACTTTACAATTTATGGCCCTATATGTGGCCGGTAGGTCGGCGTGATCTAAAAATGCGTGTGCTATGGGCAATATTTTATCTTGTTTTGGCTAAGCTCGTTCTCATATCTGTACCGTATTTATTTAAATATTCTACGAATGTGCTTGATTCAAGCTTTCAGCTACCTGAATGGTTCCCATCCAGTTGGATTATTCCCATCATGCTCGTTTTGGCATACAATGTCGCGCGTATTATGCAGGCTGGATTAAATCAATTACGCGATTCCCTGTTTGCCACTGTTGGTCAATACGCTGTTCGTCAATTAGCTTATAAAACCTTTGTACATATGCATGAGTTATCCTTGCGATTTCATTTGGAACGCCGAACAGGTGGGCTTTCTCGTGTGATTGAGCGTGGAACAAAAGGAATTGAAGCGATTGTAAGATTTTCAATTCTTAGTACAGTACCGACAGTTTTAGAATTTATATTAACGGCACTGGTATTTTACATAAGTTATGGGTGGTATTATCTTCTCATCGTTGTTGCAACGGTTGGATTATATATCTTATTTACCATTAAGGCGAGTGATTGGCGTATTCGCATTCGACAAAAAATGAATACAGCGGATACTGAGGCGAATACTCGCGCTGTTGATTCTCTTTTGAATTTTGAAACGGTCAAATATTTTGGTAACGAAACTCTAGAAGCCGATCGATTTGATGCTTCTATGGTAGGTTATGAAAAAGCCGCAACGAAGATTTGGACATCGTTAAGCTGGCTTAATTTTGGTCAGACTCTTATCTTTGGTATTGGAATGACGATCATGATGCTGATGTCAGCTTATGAAGTTTTTTATAAGACACAAACTTTAGGAGATTTTGTTTTTATTAATGCGCTTTTAATGCAACTTTCTATTCCACTAAATTTTATTGGGTCAATGTATCGTGATATTCGACAAGGTTTAACGGATATTGAAGCAATGTTTGATCTTTTAGATGTTCAGAAGGAGATCGTTGATAAATCGGATGCTAAACCGTTAGAGATAAGCGATGGGACCATTTGTTTTCATCAGGTAAAGTTTTCCTACGATTCGAGACGTCAGATTCTCAGAGATATTGATTTTAAAGTTCCGGGAGGAAAAACAGTCGCCATTGTTGGTCCATCTGGTGCCGGTAAATCCACTATTTCTCGGTTGCTTTTTCGGTTTTATGATGTTGATGCGGGCTCTATCACAATTGACGGGCAGGATATTCGTGACGTAACACAAAAGAGTTTGCGTGAAGCGATTGGCATGGTCCCACAAGATACGGTGTTATTTAATGATACAATTGCCTATAATATTTGCTATGGGCGTCCAAGTGCTACAGATGAAGAGATGCGCAAAGCTGCTGAAATGGCACAAATATCAAAATTTATTGAAATTTTACCGGAAGGTTTTCAGTCTATGGTAGGAGAGCGAGGTCTCAAATTATCAGGTGGTGAAAAACAACGCGTGGCTATTGCCCGGACACTTTTAAAAGCTCCCCCACTTCTTATTCTAGATGAAGCAACGGCGGCTCTTGATACGGCGACGGAACAGGAAATTCAACAAGCATTAGATATTGTAAGCCGTGGACGTACAACATTGATTATTGCTCACCGTCTTTCTACTGTTATCAATGCTGATGAAATTTTAGTTCTTAAAAGTGGTCGTATTATTGAAAATGGGACGCATACAGAGCTTTTACGCAAGAAAGGTCTCTATGCTTCAATGTGGAATAAGCAGCTTGAAGCAACGAAAGCTGAAGAAAAGTTACGTAAAATGCGTGAAGAAGATGAGATGAGTGTTGTTAATCGTAAAAAATAAATAGAGCAAAATGTAATCTATATCTTTATATGGAGTGATTGATTAAATACATAAAAAGACACAAGAGGAACAAAAAGATTTGTTGCTTGTTTAAGTTTACGATGAATAGGAAATTATATGAGTATTCTGCAATCTTTCCATAATAGCTTTGTATCGGTTCATAAAGAAGGCTATCCTTTTATTGTAGCGTTTTTTGTTATTTCGCTCATTCTTGGTTGGATATGGAGTCCGTTGTTTTGGTTTGGTCTCATTCTCACGGTGTGGTGTGTATACTTTTTCCGTGATCCAGATCGTGTGATCCCTTTGAATTCAAATTGGGTTATGTCGCCTGCAGATGGGCGTATTTCATTTGTGGAATCATGTGTTCCACCTGAAGAATTAGGATTAGGGAAAGATGAAATGATCCGTATTTCCATTTTTATGGATGTTTTTTCATGCCATATTAATCGTATTCCTATCAGTGGTACAGTAGAGTCTATCGTTTATCAGCCAGGTCGATTTACTAATGCTGACTTTGATAAAGCTAGTCAGTTTAATGAGCGTAATGGGATGGTAATTGATAGCAAACATGGTAAAATCGGTATCGTACAAATAGCGGGAATGGTTGCACGCCGGATTGTTTGCTGGTCAAAAGAAAATGATGCCGTTATGACTGGTGAGCGATTTGGATTGATTCGTTTTGGTTCTCGCCTTGATATTTATATACCAACTGAAATGAAAGTGCGTGTTGCAGTTGGACAGACAGCAATTGCTGGAGAAACAGTTTTGGGTTCTTTTGATGATAAGAGTGCCACAACGGATTTCAGATACGATTAGGACTCACAATGAAAAATTTTTCGCCATTTTCTTCATTCAATCCTGAGGGGCAGCATGATGAAGGTGCAAATCGGCGGCGTTCACCTACATCGATGCGGTATGTCATTCCCAATATCATTACTATTTTAGCAATTTGTGCAGGGATGAGCAGTATTCGTTTGGCTTTTGAACATCGCTATGAAGCTGCTATTTTAATGGTGCTTTTGGCCGCAGTTTTAGATGGTGCTGATGGACGCATTGCCCGTTTAATAGATGGTAGTTCATCTTTTGGGGCACAGATGGATTCTCTTGCTGATGTTATAAATTTTGGTGTTACCCCTGCACTCATTGTTTATTCTTTTATCTTGAATCAAGCAAATCACATTGGTTGGGTTGCTGCTCTTGTTTATTGTGTTGCTTGTTGTTTGCGATTAGCACGTTTTAATGTGATGTTAGATAACCCCAATATACCTAAGTGGCAGAAAAGTTATTTTGTTGGTGTTCCAGCACCAGCAGGAGCATTACTCCTTTTATTGCCTACCTATTTAGGCACTCTTGGTTTGGTTCCCAATTGGGGGTGGGCATTATTTTTTAGTCTTTATACTGTAATTATTGCTTTTCTTTTGATTAGTCGTTTACCGGTATGGAATGCAAAAACAATTGATCAAAATTTAAGGCGCGATATCGTTATACCGTGCATGTTGGTCATTGTTATTTATGTCGGTTTTCTTGCGACTTACACATGGGAAACTTTATTGATTACAGCTGTTAGCTATATGATTTTTCTCCCCTGTAGTTTTATCGCTTATAATAAACGTGCTACTTTAGAAGAGAAAAAGGCTGATGCTAAAGCTATCCAAGAATCATAAAGTGCTTCATGCTTCTGTCGAAGAGCACAGAAAAAAGAGAGAGTCAAACGATTTACTTCTCATATGATGATCAATCAGGTATGTGATAATTTACAAACCGATTTTTATGGACATTAAAGAGTTTTCCAGTTTCCTTTAAATCAGGTGATAACAAATGTACGATCTTTTTTGCGACCTCTTGTGGTGAAGGCAGAGTTTGTGGATCTTCACCAGGCATAGCTTCAGCGCGCATGGCAGTGCGTGTGGCACCAGGGTTGACACAATTAATCTTAATAGGGGTTTGTTTGAGTTCTTCTGCCCAACAACGGGCAATCACCTCTAAAGCCGCTTTAGAGGCTGCATAAGCTCCCCAGAAAGGGCGCGCAGCATGCGCAACGCTTGAGGATAACAGGATGGCTCGTCCAGCATCAGATTCACGTAATAAAGGCTCAACGGCTTTCATTAAGCGCCATTGGCTGAAAAGATTTATTTGAAAAACATCTTCAAATACCGTGTTTTCTATATGCGCTATTGGTGAGAGTGTTCCAAGAATTCCTGCGTTTGCAACGATAATATCAAGTTTTTTCCAGCGTTTGGCAATTGAGATAGCAAGAGTATCGATGTTTTCCATATGATGCAAGTCAAGGGGAACAAGGGTTGCATGAGCTCCTTTTTCTCGGATTTGATTATCTAATTCAGTAAGTCCACTGACTGTTCGTGCAAGAGCAATAATATGAGCCCCGCGTGCAGCAAGCTCGAGTGCCAAATAATAGCCAATCCCTCTTGATGCGCCAGTAACAAGTGCCACACGCCCATGGAGACTAAAATCACATTTTGCCATCATTAATCTCTTGTTTTAAGAACAGATGATTGATGAATTTTGGAGAGATTTTCTTGATCAACCAGATGCGTAGGATAATATCCAGTAAAATAATGGTCAGTAAATTGTGGATCGGCGTTATTCCGTTTTTCCCCTGCTACAGCAAGATATAATCCATCCGTTGAAAGAAATTCTAATGAATCCGCTCCAATAAAATCACACATAGATTTTAAATCTGGATATTGATTTGCTAAAAGATTTTCAGCTTTAGGTGTATCAATACCATAAAAGTCAGGATAAAAAATCATAGGGCTAGAAATGCGCATATGAACTTCTTTTGCTCCTGCATCGCGAAGCATTCGTACAATTTTAAGGGATGTTGTTCCACGTACAATAGAGTCATCAACCAGAATAACACGTTTTCCTTCAATCACAGGACGGTTTGCCGAATGTTTTAACTTGACGCCAAAAGCACGAATTTGTTGTGTTGGTTCGATAAAAGTGCGGCCAACATAGTGATTACGAATAATACCAAGCTCGAAGGGAATTCCAATTTCTTGTGCATAGCCAATTGCGGCAGGCGTTCCTCCATCAGGAACAGGAACCACAACATCACCCTCACAAGGGGCTTCCTGTGCTAAATGGATTCCCATATTTTTGCGTGTTGTATAAACACTACGTCCTCCAACGATTGAGTCTGGGCGGGCAAAATAAACATATTCAAACAAGCAAAGTTTTTCTGGTTTTGTATTTTCTGGTTTTATAATTTTTTTCGTAATTTCCCCATTTTTTTGTATTTCACATATGATGATCTCTCCATTTTTAACATCACGGACATATTTTGCTCCAATAATATCAAGAGCACAAGTTTCAGAACAAAAGATAGGCTTACCATCAAGTTCCCCCATCACGAGAGGTCTAATTCCTGTTGGATCGCGTGCCGCAATAAGCTTTGTACGTGTGAGCGCTAACATAGCATATCCACCTTCTACTTGCCGAATCGCATCAACAAAACGATCAGAGGACGATTCATAACGTGAGCGGGCAATAAGATGGAGAAAAACTTCTGAATCTGACGTTGATTGACAGATAGCACCAGAAGCGATGAGTTCACGGCGTAATGTGAGACCATTGGTAAGATTACCATTATGTGCAATAGCAATACCTCCAACTTTCAATTCAGCAAAAAGGGGTTGAACATTGCGTAATGCCACTTCTCCAGTTGTTGAATAACGGGTATGTCCAATAGCACGATTTCCTGGTAAGCGCGCAAGTGTTGCAGGGTTTGTATAGTGATCACCAACAAGACCTAAATGCTTTTCTTGATGAAATATTTTATTGTGGTAAGAAACAATCCCAGCTGCTTCTTGCCCACGATGCTGAAGTGCGTGGAGTCCAAGAGCTGTTAATGTTGCGGCATCTTCATGCCCAAGAATACCAAAAACTCCACATTCTTCATGAAGGGTATCATCATCTAATGAAAATTCTTGACAGAAAACATCGCTTTTTATCATCATATTCTTTCAGTTGTGATATGGAGGAATCATTAATATCACATTGTACATCATTTAGTTCTCTTTCCTCATGAAAAACTATTCTCTATTTTTTAAAATTATCTTTTCATGAGAGTGTTGCTCATACGTATGTTTATTGCTGTCTTTAAACAAATTTTCAGCCTTTTCGAGAACAGATCCAATATCTTTTGGGAGTATTTCCCAAACTTTTTGTCCCAATGAATCTAAAATGGGTCTTGTTTTTGCATTTTTTAACCAATTCGCTTGAAGCTCGGGTTTAATCAGTGCATTAATCAGCAACATACCGATGACCATGATAAGTAAACCACGAAGTGCTCCAAAAATAAAACCAATAGCACGGTCAAGGATACCAATTCGACTATCAATAATAAAATCAGAGATCTTCATTGTAATAATTGAAGTAATAATGAGAACAATAATAAAAATTGTGACCAATGTTGTGATCAATGCGATCATTTTATTAGAGAGATATTGTTCAAAGAAAGGTAAGACAGGTTTGAATAAAAACAGTGTCGTAACAGCTGCAACTGCCCAAGAAATCAACGATAACACTTCACGTGAAAATCCTCGAAGCATAGCAAGAAAAGCGGACAACAGGATGATTACTACGACAATTCCATCAAGGATTGTTATGATCATTTGTTTGTTCCTTATACATAAAGTTGCGTTCTTTTAAGTCTGTGTGCAAATATATTTTTTGTTATGCCATTTTTTGTTCTTATAGCAAGGATCTTTTGTATGTTATAGAGTTTTTTCTATATTATCATATCTGTGGTGCAGATCATTTTTTACTTACGGTAAGAGTAGCAACGAGTTCGGGAAGGTCGGAGAAAGTTTTTTGTTTAAAGTTGAGCGACTTCATCATTTCGGTTGTTGTTGTGGGATGAAAGGCTCCTTGAAAGCCGAGTTTTTTGGCTTCATTTATGCGCTGTGCTGAATGTGCAACAGCGCGGGTAGCTCCTGAAAGACTGACTTCACCAAAATAGACATAATCCGTTGGCAATGCGATATTGGCAAGAGAAGATACCAAAGCAGCGGCTACAGCTAAATCAGCAGCGGGTTCTGATATGCGATAGCCACCTGCCACGTTCAGATAGACATCATGCTGTCCAAAACGAATGCCACAATGGGCTTCTAAAACGGCAAGAATCATAGAAAGACGATTTCCATCCCATCCGACAACCGCACGTCTTGGTGTCCCAAGGGAAGAAGGAGCAACAAGCGCTTGAATTTCTACGAGTATCGGGCGTGTTCCTTCCATACCGGCGAAAACAGCAGCGCCTGGGGCTTTTTCATTACGTTCTCCTAAAAACAATTCGGATGGATTTATCACTTCGCGTAATCCTTTATCAGACATTTCAAAGACACCAATTTCATCTGTTGGTCCGAAGCGATTTTTTACAGTTCTAAGAATGCGATAATGATGTCCTCCTTCACCCTCAAAATAGAGAACGCCATCAACCATATGTTCAACGACCCGAGGACCAGCAATTTGTCCATCTTTTGTAACATGCCCAACAAGAACAACGGCGGCTCCTGTTTTCTTGGCAAAGCGGATCATTGCCTGAGCACCGATACGTACTTGTGTGACAGTGCCAGGTGCTGAATCTGCTGTATCTGACCATAGGGTTTGAATCGAATCGATAATCACCATATCAAGGTTTTTATGTTCGCTTAAGGTTGCCAGAATATCTTCAACATTGGTTTCAGCAGCAAGTTTCACCTCTGTATTGTTAGCTTCAAGCCTTTGTGCGCGCAGACAAATTTGCGCAATAGCCTCTTCACCTGAAACATAGATGACATTATATCCTTTACGTGATAAAGCAGCAGCTGTTTGTGTCAGCAATGTTGATTTACCAATACCCGGATCACCTCCAACAAGGAGTGCCGATCCACGGACAAAGCCCCCACCGGTAACACGATCAAGTTCCGCAATACCAGAATAAATACGTGGAGCATCTTGGATATCTCCAGAAAGAGATGTAAGGGCAACGATGCGTCCTTTACGCGTATTCTGCTTAGGACCACTTCCTATGCCGCCATTTATATTTTCTTCGATAAGGGAATTCCATTCTCCACAAGCACTACATTTTCCTGCCCAACGAGAATGGACAGTTCCACAATTTTGACAGATAAATTGAATACGATTACGCACCATGTTGATTTAACCAATTTGCTCTGGAAGATAATTGCTATCGGCAAGATCACTGAATCGTGTGAAATCAGATTGAAAGGCAAGGGGCACGATTCCTGTCGGTCCATGGCGCTGTTTTGCAATAATAACATCAGCTTTTCCAAAAGCTTTATCCATTATTTCTTGCCATTTTGTATGTTCCAAGCTACCTAGTTTTGGTTCTTCATTTTTGAGATAATATTCTTCGCGATAGACAAACAGAACGATGTCGGCATCTTGCTCAATTGAACCAGATTCACGTAAATCTGAGAGCTGTGGACGTTTATCTGTTCTATTTTCTACTTGACGTGAAAGTTGAGAGAGAGCGATAATAGGAATATTCAATTCTTTTGCTAATGCTTTTAATCCTGTGGTAATTTCTGTGATCTCTTGAACACGATTTTCTGATGAACGCTTTGAACTGCTTGTCATGAGTTGGATATAGTCAATAAACAAGATATCTAAACCATGTTGCCGCTTGAGGCGCCGCGCACGAGCAGCTAATTGCGTAATTGATATTCCCCCAGTTTGATCAATATAAAGTGGTGCCTTTTGTAGTTGGTTCACCGCACGAATAATTTTTGAAAATTGTTCATCTGAAATATTACCACGCCGAATATCAGAAGAAGAGACTTCTGTTTGTTCAGAAATAATACGGGTTGCAAGCTGTTCGGATGACATCTCAAGTGAGAAGAATCCCACAATGCCGCCTTCATTTTCTTGGATATTGGCATTACGATTATAAGCATTAGCAATATTAAAGGCAATATTGGTAGCCAGTGAGGTTTTACCCATACCAGGGCGCCCCGCAAGGATAATTAAGTCAGATGCTTGTAATCCTCCCATTTTTTCATCAAGTGTTTTAATATGGGTGGCTATCCCTGATAATTGTGAAGAGCGCTTTTTCGCAGCACTTGCCATATCGATAGCTTTTTTAATAGCCTCATTAAAATTTTCAAATCCACCTCCATATTTCCCTTTTTCTGCTAGCTCAAATAACTGATTTTCAACAGTTTCAATTTGTTGGGTAGGCGTGAGTTCTACAGGAGCATCAAAGGCTGTATTGACAACTTGAGTTCCAAGGTTAATCAAAGACCGTCGGATAAAAAGATCGTAAATGACGCGTCCATAATCTTCAGCGTTAATAATAGTGACTGCCTCTGTGGCTAAGCGAACAACATATTGGTATACAGTAATATCTCCAATTTTTTCTTCCATTTGGATATAGGGCTTGATTGTAACTGGATCTACACGTTTTCCTGTTTTAATAAGGTGAGATAAAACATGATAAATTTTTTGATGCAATGGTTCAAAAAAATGTTCTGGTTTTAGAAAATCTGAAACGCGGTCAAGAGAATCATTGTTGATAAAGATGGCACCAAGCAATGCCTGTTCAGCTTCAATATTATGCGGAAGTTGCCGAAAAGAAGGAGAATCTTCTTTCTTTGAAGAGCTGACATTAACAACGTTAGTTTCTTCCATAATATTTTTCCACTAAAATTCTAAGTCTAGCTACTTTAGGCGATAAATTGAAAATCGTATAATTAAAAGAATAGAGCGACAAATCTTCATTTTAAGTTAAAATTATATAATTTTTTAAAACTCTCTTTTCGTTCCTCATTTATCATTTGTGTATTATTTATATAACGTCTATCTATTTTATTTTATAATATGTGATTTTAAAGTGGAAGTTTTGCTACTCTAAATTTAAGTATTTTTAAGTTACTTAACCTTAAAATTCCAATATCTGTGTAAGTAGAATTATTTTTTTATAACTGAAATTATTTCAGATCATGTGAGGATATAATCAACTTAACGCTCATACAAACTTTAGCCTTAAGGGTAGGACTTTAAATTATTTTTGCTTTATATGCTGGAAGACAAAAGACATTTCCTCTTAGTGATATTATCATTCTCGGCATATAATGCCTTTAAATAATATATTTCTAATTCTTTCATAAAAATTAGATTATTTATGTACGATAGCCATAAAATACTCACTTTTAAAGTGTGAGTATTTTATGAACAATATTTAAAATGGAATAAAAAATATAAAACACAAAGAAAAAATAGCAATTAAGCTTCTTGATGAGAACTGTTTATATCGTTGTCATTAATTTCTTCTGCCAATAATTCTTCCTGACTTTCTTCTAATAATTCTTCTTGAATATTATATATTTCTTTAGCCGAAGTGAGAGTTTCACCTTCTGCTTGGCGTTGTGCTTCACTGGTAGAACGGGCAACGTTAATAATCACAGAAATTTGAACCTCTGGATGTAAGCTAAGAGTGATAGTGTGAAGACCGATCATTTTTATTGGATGATTAAGTTCGATTTGATTTCTTCCAATAGAAAAGCCTTCATCTGTTATGATTTCAGCAATATCACGTGTTGACACAGAACCATAAAGTTGTCCCGTTTCACCAGCAGAACGAACAACAATGAATGATTGTCCATCAAGTTTTTCAGCAATTTTTTGAGCTTCACTTTTGCGTTCAAGATTACGTGCTTCAAGTTGTGCACGTTGTACCTCAAAATGTTTTTTATTAGCTTCATTTGCGCGTAAAGCTTTACCTTGAGGCAAGAGAAAATTACGCGCATAACCATCTTTAACTGAGACAATATCACCCATCTGACCAAGACGAGGAATGCGCTCAAGTAAAATAATATCCATAGTTTTTCCTTTCGAACAAATAAATTTAGTGGAGTTTTTTGCGTGATTGAAAATTGTATTGAATAGCAGCCCAAATTCCCATCAAAAGCATCATGAAAACAATAGGTGGAGTAAAAACGATTGTAAAAATAGCAATATAAACAAGAGAAAGTATAATAATTCGACCGTTTACCCCTTTTGTAATATTGTGCAGATATGCTAGACCGCTAATTAATATGATGACAATGTATGCAGTGCTAAAGACACGGGTACTCAAGTTAAGAGAAGCGCTCAGCTCAATCATCGATGCTATGCAAACAATAATGAAAATAATAATTCCAGAAATTGGAAGGCGGAGAGTTTGGCTCCAATCATCACGGGGTCTTTTCAGCCATTTCATATGTTGTGCTGCTATCATGGAAAAGTAAAGGTTACCAATGAGAAAAACCAAACTATAAATAGTCAAAGAAAAAGCAGTAAAAGTTGCTGTATGCGTCATTAAAAGCTCACTAAAAGCGCGTATATCGGCTTCTTTTATTGACTGTGATTGTTGCAGAGTTTGTGCTATGTTTTCGGTGATTTTTTTTGCAATGACGGGTGTGGATGGACGGGTTTGAACATAGAGCCCAATGAAAGTTGCTATAAGAGCGATAAAATTAGTTAAATGAAAAATAACCGATGATAATGGATACCATATCAGTTCGTTTTCTTTTTGCGCTGGTCGTGCAAGCCCAAGAAGCCAAGAAGCATAGACAGCAGGAAGGAAAAATAAGAACATAGAGCCAAGAGCAATATAGGTATTAGTGGTTATGATAAGAACAACAGTGGCACTTATGAGGGCGATGAGACTG
Organism: Bartonella sp. AP20NXHL; assembly: GCF_042196165.1. Lineage (NCBI taxonomy): Bacteria > Pseudomonadati > Pseudomonadota > Alphaproteobacteria > Hyphomicrobiales > Bartonellaceae > Bartonella > Bartonella sp. AP20NXHL. The sequence goes on from NZ_JBHIPV010000002.1 coordinate 190,946, forward strand.
GCTAATGTTCCTTGACCGAACGCAACAATAAAAATTGGCAATGAAAGAAAGCAGCCAAGAAGAAGAGAAAAAAAGGGCGCGATATTTGCAACACTGATGATTGCCATTCCTATCACAACAGCAAATAATCCTGCCAAAATACCGGTTAATATCTCATAAGTACGATTTTTTTTCATTTATTGCTGTCCTGCTTTCTGCAGTTAGAGGCGTGTCAATACCCCAACTTTGACATTTAATAGCTTAACATAGGATACAACAAGCTATTTTTAACCATATAAGAAAAGCAACTGGAGAAACTCTCCAGTTGCATAGCGTATTGATCGCTTACTTTATAACGTACGGAAGTAAGCCTAAAAAGCGAGCACGTTTGATAGCATTAGCTAATTCACGCTGTTTTTTCTGACTAACAGCAGTAATCCGTGAAGGAACAATTTTCCCACGTTCGGAAATATAACGTTGTAACAACTTGATGTCTTTATAATCAATTTTGGGAGCATTGGTCCCTGAAAAAGGACATGTTTTACGACGACGATGAAAGGGGCGACGTGCAGAGTTTTGATTAGTATCAGTCATCATTCTACCTCTTCTATAGCATTTTCACGTTGACGACGTGGAAAACGAGGACGCTCTTCATCGTGTCCAATGTGACTATTGCGATCAAGGTGTGAGAGCATAGCAGATTTTTCTTTTTCGTGTTTTTCTACGCGAATGGTCATATAACGCAAAATATCCTCATTGATGCGCATCTGACGCTCCACTTCAGCAATTGCTGAAGCTGGTGCATCAATATTGACCAAGACATAATAAGCTTTACGGTTTTTACGAATACGGTAAGCAAGAGGACGAAGTCCCCAATTTTCTATACGCCCAACTTTTCCACCATGCGCTTCAATGACACCTTTGTAGAGACTCAAAAGTTCATCAACTTGCTGCGGTGCGATGTCTTGTCGGGCAAGGAACATATGTTCATAAAGAGCCATTGTTTTGCCTTTCTTCAATTAAATTTCACCGGCTTTAGCGCAAAGCCTCTGCGACTTGTCTTTTTTGGAAATCCAAAGAAGAAAGGACGCGTTTACAATTCGAGACATCTCAGAGCGGAGACACGGGAGGCCGGAAACATTGTATTTCCTACTGATATTTTACAGCCCTCCGTTCAACCTCCAGCTAAAGTGCCGGCAACGAACATTTCACATTTACAGGTTATCTTTTAAAATAGCAAGTTTATGCACATAAAAAAATTGATTTGTTAAATCTTGATATATTTCCTTCTTCTACAAAAAGATAATACTGTAATATAAAGGTAAAGGAGGGAAAAATGGACTTTTTAAACCAGATTGATGTTACACTCTTTGAAATGTTTGTCGGCAATCATCACGCTTGGTCGATTGTAGTTTTTTTTAGTATTTTTTGTGCAAAGTTTTTAATTTATATTATTCCTCTCCATCTTTGTGCGTTGTGGTTTTGTGGTGGGGAGAGGGAACGATGTGTCGTGCTAAGCATTTGCATGAGTATTTGTGCGGCTCTTTTCATAGGTTATCTCATTTCTCTTTTTTATTTTCATCCTCGCCCATTCGTGGTAGGGCTGACGACACCGCTTATTCAACATCGTGCGACAGCTTCTTTTCCTAGTAATCATGCCTTGACCATTGCATCTTATGCAGCTAACTTTTATTTTTACCGATACAAAGTTGCTTTTAAATTTGCTTCGGTATTTTTATGTTTGATCTGTTGGGCGCGCATCTTTGTGGGTGTACATTATCCCTTTGATATTTTAGCAGGTGCAATTTTAGGAAGTCTCATAAGTTTGGGTGTTATTCAGTTTATAGCACCCTATTTCCCTAAGTTTTTATATCAAATTCCGCCCTTAAAATATAATTTTAAGTGTGGTATTCGTTTTAAATAAAGGGCTTTATCTTGATTTGTGCGGATGAATAAGGTCAAAAGAAAATAATTTAATTGTACAGTTTTAGGAGTTGATAAATGGGTGCAGCTTTTATTTTTCCAGGGCAGGGGAGTCAACTTGTTGGTATGGGGAAGGCGCTTACAGAGCAATTTATTGCCGCACGGATGGTTTTCGAGGAAGTTGATGATGCTTTGGGTGAGAAATTATCAAAGATCATTTTTGAAGGACCAGCAGATGTTTTAACGTTAACAGCAAATGCACAACCGGCATTAATGGCTGTATCTATGGCTGTCATTCGTGTGATGAAACAATTAGGGCTTCGTATAGAAGAAAAGGTAAGATTTGTTGCTGGTCATTCTTTAGGCGAATACTCGGCTCTTTGTGCTGCTGGTACATTTACTCTCACAGATACGGCAAGACTTTTGCGTATTCGTGGCAATGCTATGCAGGCTGCTGTCGCGGTTGGTGAAGGTTCTATGGCAGCATTAATTGGTTTAGAAGAGCACATTGTGGAAGAAATTTGCGAAACTGTTTCTGGAGAAGGATTATGTCAGATTGCTAATGATAATGGTGGTGGGCAAATTGTTATTTCCGGTAAAGCAAAAGCAGTTGAGGCAGCGGTAGAGATTGCATCAACAAAAGGTGCAAAACGTGCACTTCTTCTTCCTGTTTCTGCACCTTTTCATTCATCTTTAATGCAACCTGCTGCTGATGCCATGAAGAAAGCACTTTTGACTGTTAACAAAATGTCCCCTATTGTTCCTTTGATTGCCAATGTTTCTGTTGCACCTGAGAGCAATCCAGAGCGTATTACTACTCTTCTTGTCCAACAAGTGACTGGGAGGGTGCGATGGCGTGAAACAATAGAATGGATCGCTGCTAATGGAGTTGATACGCTTTTTGAAGTTGGTTCTGGAAAAGTATTAACAGGTTTAACGCGTCGTATTAACAAAGATATAAAGGGGGTAACCATTGGAACAGTTGATGAAATAGAATCAGCGCTAGGTATGCTCGGCGTTTAATCTATAAGGAGTTAAAAGATGTTTAGATTAACAGGACGTAAAGCTCTTGTAACGGGGGCTTCGGGAGGAATTGGTGAGGCAATTGCACGCTGCTTTCATGCACAAGGAGCCATTGTTGGACTTCATGGAACACGCGAAGAAAAGCTTAGAGAAGTGGCGGCAGAATTAGGGCAGAATGTTTTTGTATTTCCCGCTAATCTTTCTGAACGCCAATCGATTAAACAATTGGCTGAAGTTGCAGAAAGAGAAATGGATGGCGTCGATATTTTGGTTAACAATGCGGGAATCACTAGGGATGGTCTTTTTGTGCGTATGCAAGATAAAGACTGGGATGATGTTTTAGAAGTTAACCTAACAGCTGCTTCTCTTTTGACGCGTGAATTAATACATTCTATGATGCGCCGCCGTTATGGAAGGATTATTAACATTACATCTGTTGTTGGTGTTGTGGGAAACCCTGGACAAACGAATTATTGTGCTGCAAAAGCAGGCTTGATAGGTTTTTCTAAAGCATTGGCACAAGAAATTGCTTCGCGAAACATCACTGTCAATTGTATTGCTCCAGGATTTATTAAATCCGCAATGACAGACAAGCTTAATGAAAAGCAAAAAGAAGCCATTATGGCTGCGATTCCGATGAAGCGTATGGGAAGTGGGCAAGAAATAGCCGCTGCTGCTGTTTATTTAGCAAGCGATGAAGCAGCCTATACGACAGGTCAAACACTCCATATCAATGGTGGAATGGCAATGATTTGAGTATTTATTTTATTCCACATTGATTTATGAGTTGTATTATTTTAGATAGTAACGATTGAAATGGATAGATGCATCTATTTCTTTAATATGGTCGTTGATCAATTGATGTCGGAATGTCAGATTGGTTCATTTTGTAGGGGATATCCACAGGATGTTTTAAATCATTACTAAAATCTTTTAAAGTAATGCATCTATTGCTTGATTAGATGAACCGATATAGTTAACCAAATTATAGGAAAATATAAATTCGAGGATTTCAACATGAGTGATACAGTAGAGCGCGTTAAGAAAATTATCGTGGAACATCTTGGGGTTAATGCTGATAAAGTTGTAGAAAATGCAAGCTTTATCGATGATCTAGGGGCTGATAGCCTTGATACGGTTGAACTCGTTATGGCTTTTGAAGAAGAGTTTGGGGTAGAAATTCCAGATGAAGCTGCTGAAACGATTTTCACAGTTGGCGATGCAGTCAAGTTCATTGATAAAGCTTCTGCGTGATTACTAAAGGGCAAAGGCATGAATTGCTTTTGCCTATATTCTTCGGAGCTCTTTTGAAAAGAGAGCTTTGAGAGGTGAAGTTTAGTTCAAGGTTAGAAGTTATGAGACGTGTTGTTGTTACTGGTTTAGGGTTGGTATCTCCATTAGCTGGTAATACTGAATATAGTTGGAAACGACTTCTTGAAGGAAGAAGTGGTGTCCGACGTATCACAGAGTTTGATGTGTCAGATTTGCCATGCCAGATTGCTGCGCGTATCCCCTTAGGGGATGGAGCAGAGGGGACTTATAATGCTGATTTGTATATGGAACCTAAAGAGCAACGTAAAGTTGATGCATTTATTGTTTATGCAATGGCTGCTGCTAACCAAGCGCTTGCAGATGCCGAATGGTTTCCTAAGAGTGATGAAGATCAGATTTGTACAGGTGTGTTAATTGGTTCGGGAATTGGGGGAGTTGAGGGTATTGTTGAAGCTGGTTATACGCTTCGTGATAAGGGCCCACGTCGTGTTTCTCCTTTTTTTATTCCAGGTCGTTTGATTAATCTTGCTTCTGGTTATGTGTCTATTCAATATGGTTTACGGGGGCCTAATCATTCTGTTGTAACGGCTTGTTCAACAGGGGCGCATGCGATTGGTGATGCGGCACGTTTGATTATGTTTGGTGATGCAGATGTCATGGTGGCAGGGGGGGCTGAATCTCCGATAAATCGGATATCTCTTGCAGGTTTTGCAGCTTGTAGAGCTCTTTCTACTTGTCGCAATGATGATCCTGAACGGGCGTCACGTCCTTATGATACTGATCGTGATGGTTTTGTGATGGGAGAAGGAGCGGCAGTTGTTGTTTTAGAAGAGCTGGAACATGCCAAAAAACGAGGAGCGCGTATTTATGCTGAGGTTATTGGCTATGGTTTATCTGGTGACGCTTACCACATTACAGCGCCTTCAGAAAGTGGTGAAGGGGCTCAGCGTAGTATGATAGCTGCTCTTAAGCGTGCACAAGTGAATGTGAGTGAACTTGATTATATTAATGCTCATGGTACATCTACGATGGCTGATTCCATAGAGCTAGCGGCTGTTGAGCGTGTTTTAGGGAGTTATGCACCACAAGTTTCTATGTCATCAACGAAATCATCTATCGGGCATTTACTTGGTGCAGCCGGTGCTGCTGAGGCTATTTTTTCTATTTTAGCTATACGGGATAATATAGCCCCAGCGACACTTAATCTTGACAATCCATCGATTGAAACGAAAATCGATCTTGTACCACACAAACCGCGTGAACGAAAGATTGATACGATTCTTTCTAATTCTTTTGGATTTGGTGGGACAAATGCATCGTTGGTGATGCGACGTTTTAGGGGATAATAAGTATTTTTATTTAATTTTTGCTTTTGAGTTTTCTATTTTATTATAAGGTGAATGAGAAATTATAATATTATCCTTAATCGCTATTGAGGGGTTATGTCCGATGTGAAAAATGGAAATCATTAAAGGACGTAAGTGATTCCTCTTCGAATCATTTAGCAGATAGTTATGACATGTTAATACATAAAAAACGAAAGAAATCATCTATCGTCCGTAATCCGTTGGTCATTCTCGGTCATTTTTTTCTTATGCTGATTGTGATTATTCTTTTTGCCATAAGTATTCCTCTTTATATTGGAAAAAGTATTTTTGAAGAAAAGGGAAAAATTGAGGAAGAACAAATTGTTCTTATCCATCCTGGTACCGGAATTCGTGAAATTGCTTCATTGCTAGAAAAACGTGGTTTCATTCGATCATCAGATATTTTTGTTTATGGGGTTGGTTATCACCAAAAAACAACGCATCTGAAGGCTGGTGAATATTTAATTCCAGCTCATGCTTCGATGCAGGATATTATGGATATTCTTGTGAAAGGAAAATCTATAGAGTATACATTTACAGTACCTGAAGGTTTAACGGTTCAGCAAGTTTTCGATCGATTAGCTGCGAATGAAATTTTGATTGGAGACCTTCCAAAAATTTTACCTCCAGAAGGTTATTTAATGACGGATACTGTTCGTTTTATTCGGGGAACAACGCGTAAAGAGATTGTAAACAGGTTGCGTGAAGGACAGACAAAATTAATTCATGCTATATGGGCTACGCGTTCACCTGATTTACCCATTAAATCAATTGATGAGTTTGTTATATTAGCCTCAATTGTTGAGAAAGAAACGGGAATTGCAGCAGAAAGACCAATGGTTGCTGCGGTATTTTATAACCGCCTTACAAAGCATATGCGTCTTCAATCGGATCCAACAGTAATTTATGGTCTCTTCGGAGGAAAAGGAAAACCATCCGGTCGTGCAATTTATCGTTCAGATCTTGAGAAGGAAACACCATATAATACTTATAAAATTAATGGTTTGCCCCCAACGGCTATTGCAAATCCAGGTCGGGATTCTTTAAAAGCGGTGGCACATCCACCAAGCAGTGATGCACTTTATTTTGTTGCTGATGGTTCAGGAGGGCATGTTTTTTCTCGAACTTTAGAGGAACATAATATGAATGTTCGCAAGTGGCGAGAATTAAAGGCAAAACATTGAATTTATAGTGATAACACATCTTTTGCATCGTAAATGAGAATCCCAAATATAGTAAAATTTTTCTATTTAAACTTTTTATGAGAATGATAAAAAATCATTTTCTTGTCTGTCACAAGTGGGATTGGCGTATGGATAAAAATATTTAAGAAAGAAGTGAATATACTGCTAATACCTTATCTCAAAAAAGAGCAAAATAACATTGAGAATTGCTAAGAAAACACATTGATTAGGGGAGAGGTTGAGATAATGTATAATTCAAATTTTGGAGAAACATTTATGAACAAAGTAGAGTGATGTAATGACAGTCTTTGAAAGTAAATTGAGTGCTATAAAAATAAATCAACGCCGCGGTTTTTTATTTATTCTCTCTTCACCTTCAGGTGCTGGTAAATCAACAATTTCTCGATTACTTCTAAAAGATGGACAATTAGAGCTTTCCGTAAGTATGACCACAAGGAAAAGGCGTCCTAGTGAAGTAGATGGGCTACATTATCACTTTATTTCAAAGGAAGAGTTTGAATATAAGCGTGATAGAGATGAATTTATTGAATGGGCAGAAGTTCACGGAAATTATTATGGCACTTTGCGTGAAACTGTTGAAAACGCATTGAATGCTGGCCATGATATGTTATTTGATATTGATTATCAAGGTACCGAGCAGCTGCAAAAAAAGATGCTAGGAGACACTGTATCTGTTTTTATCCTTCCACCATCAATGAAAGAGCTTGTTTCGCGTTTACATCGTCGAGCAGAAGATAGTCAAGATATCATCAATTTGCGATTGGAAAATGCACGAACGGAGTTAAAGCATTGGCGTTCTTATGATTATGTTGTGATTAACGAAGATTTAGATCAGTCTTTATCTTTTATTAAATCAATTTATTTAGCTGAAACCGTAAAACGTGAGCGTTGTTCTTATCTTGGCTCTTTTGTTGATGGGCTTATTGCTGAAAAAATCGATAAATGTTGTGATTAAAAAAGGTTTCATAACACAAAGTGCATTTTTTAGAGCACTAGATGCGCTAAAGTTACAAATTCAGAAACCGAGAGCGTTTCAGCACGGCGCATTCCATCAATTCCAGCTTTTTCTAATAGCACTTCACCTCCAAGTGTTTTGAGATTTTGACGAAGCATTTTTCGTCTTTGCCCAAAGGCGGTTTTTGTGACAAGGCTTAGTTTTTGTGCAGAGCAGGCAAGAGGTTGTGTTCGTGGAATAATATGAACAACGGAAGACGTTACTTTAGGTATTGGTATGAAGGCTTGAGGGGGTACATCGAAAGCAATTTTAGCAGTAGTACGCCAGCCAGTTAAGACACTAAGACGTCCATAATGAGTAGATTGAGGTTTAGCTGTAATCCGTTTGGCAACTTCACGTTGAAACATCAATGTCATTGATTCATAAAAAGGAGGCCATGGTTCAGTCAAAAGCCAATTTAATAAGAGTTTTGTCCCAATATTATAGGGAAGATTTGCAATAATACGAGGTTTTTCTGGGCTTGTTTCAAAGAGTTTTGAGAAGTCTTGCTTTAGTGCATCATTACAAATAACTTTTAATTTTTTAGGGTAGTGTTTTTCTATTTCTAAGAGAGCCGGTATGCAGCGCTCATCGCGTTCTATTGCTGTTACAATGGCACCCTTTGCTAGCAAGGCACGTGTGAGACCTCCAGGACCAGGACCAATTTCAAGAACAGGTTTTCCTTCTATATTGCCTGCTTGATGAGCAATTTTAGATGTTAAATTAAGATCAAAAAGAAAATTCTGCCCCAAAGATTTATGCGCTTGTAATCCATATATATCAATGACCTCACGCAGAGGAGGGAGATTATCTATTGGCATGGTATTAAACTATTTTTTGCAAGTTGATTTGCAAGTTTAAGAGCAGCAATAAAGCTTTCGGGAGAGGCTATCCCTTTATCAGCAATGTCAAAAGCAGTTCCGTGATCTGGAGACGTGCGAATAAAAGGTAGACCTAACGTGACATTAACAGTGCTGTCAAAGTCTAATGTCTTAACAGGGATAAGGGCTTGATCATGATACATACAAATGGCAACGTCATATGCCTTTCTTGCACATTCATGGAACATTGTGTCGGCAGGTAGCGGGCCTGCAATATTGAGTCCTTTCTTTTTAAGATATTCAATAGCAGGAGTGATAACTTCAATATCTTCTTTGCCCATTGCACCTCCTTCTCCAGCATGAGGATTAAGACCAGCAACAGCTAGTCGGGGTGACGTTATTTTAAACCGTGTTTTTAAGTCACATTCAGTAATAAGTACAGTTTGAATAATTAAATCACGGGTAAGCTGTGAAGGAACATTTTTAAATGGAATATGAACAGTTATTGGTACTGTTTTTAATCGAGGTCCTGCTAACATCATAACTGGATGATAGTATTTATGAAAAGCTTTATGGGCTAAATCAGCTAAAAATTCTGTATGACCTGGAAATTGAAAACCGGCATCATAAAGATTCTTTTTTGCAATAGGACAAGTGATAAGTGCACATGCATGGCCATTTTGAATCAATTGAACACAGCGTTTAATTGCTTCAATAATTCCAGCGGCATTATTCGATGAAGGTATACCTAATTGATCACTTTGTTTGTTTTTTAACGGGATGATAGGAAGAGCGTTTTGAAAATTTTTTGCAGGATTATTGATTAAAACAGATTGCACCTCAACATCAATCTGTAAAAAACGAGCGCGCGAACGAATAACATCTGGATCAGCAAGAAGTACAAAAGGCGGAATTTGGCGCGTAACACGCAAATTCCACGCTTTTAATACTATTTCAGGACCAATACCGGCAGGATCACCACCACTAACAATAAGAGCAGCCATTATGAATTTTGAATGCGTGCCACTCGCCGCAGTTCTCCTAAATATTTGTCGCTTAATTCTTCAAGTTTTTGCGGGCTTCTTTTTTTACTATCTTGAAGAGAAAATATCAGTCGAGCGACATAATCATCAGAAACTCTTTTTATTTTGCAGACAGCAATTGCTTCAATTCCATCAGATGTCTCTTGTAATTTTGTCATTTTTCCAGCAGGCGTTTCAAGAATAGCTTTTTCCCATGCATTAGGAAGTTGTGGCTCCAGAAACTTTCCTAAGTGGCGGATAGTAACGTCTAAAATACCTCTTGCTTGATTGTGAGCATTGGCACATCCACGGAAATGTGCGCGAAAATTACTTGCTTCTCTTTGACGTCTTTCAAAGATCTCTGAACGACGATGTGCAGGAATGACAAAAACAATTCGCTGTAATGTATATTCGTTGGTTGAAGGTTTTACACCACCATTTTTTAATATTCTGCGTACAGCTTCTTGTTCGCTAATCATACCTGTTTCAGCTTGATAGCGTGCGCTAACAAGACGCCCCCATCCTATTTGTCCACGGATGTAATCTTTAAAGTGTTGCACTGTGATCTCAGTTTGGATCAGAATCTGGTTGAGCTGATCAATCGTCATATTATTTTGTGTCGCAAAATTCTCAAAAGCTCTATCAACTTCATCATTGCTTACTTCAATATTAAGACGTTTTATTTCAATATTTTTTAGCTTTTCGTCAATAAGCTCTTTTTTAGCCTGTGCCACCAAATTGCCTTGCTTTTGTTGTAATCTGAGAAAAGCAAGGCGTCTTTGTATATCATAATTTGTGATGGGGTTGCCATTAACTGTAACAACAATAGAAGTCTGCGCAAAGACTGTCGGAATCAAAAATCCATTTATTAACAGGCTACTTACGCTCAAAGACGCAATATAAAATAAAGCAAGAAAACGCTTTTTCAATTTATTCATGTAAATAGGCTTTCGCATTGTTTATTAATTCTCATCAACAACTTAAAATACACGCTTTCTTTCATAAAAACAATGATAAGTTAAATGACTGATACATTCCCTTTATAAATTAATCTATCTTTTTTCCGATATCTGCAATCGTACGCAATGAAAGAGAGAAATTAAAGTTTTGCAAGGGTGCTTTCCTGCCTGGATTCGTTACCTGTTGATAACCGAATGTTAACCCGAAACATTCATCCATATAACTCAAGCTAATTCCTCGCTTTATAAATGTACCAGATACTAAATCATAACCGGCGTTGCTATTAATGGACCAATAATCTGCCAATTTAAGTCCTGTTTGAAAAGAAATTTCTTGGCGCTCTTGAGAATATTCATAATCTGGTTGCTTTGCGATATAGGCATATTGTAGAGCTGCCCAAAAATTTTGCCATTTTTGTGATGCTTCGATTTCACTACGGCGGATTTTTCCTGTTTTTTTGTCAAAGCGTCCACGCGTTTCTAAGGAAAAACCACTTTTATGGGTTGTACCAAACATTGCAACATAGTCTGAACGTTTTGCCTCTAAGCTAGAATGAGTACCGACATTGATAAAGTCCTTTTCTGCAAAAGAATTCTTTCCTGCTAGATGAAAGGATTGTCCAATGAGACCATAAAGAGACCAATTATCATTAAGGCTTCCAGAATATCTTATACCTATATTGGCTCTTGTACCACCTTCTACACGATCATAACCAGAAAATTTGTCTCGTTGAAAGAGAGTGGTTGCATCAAAGACAAAGCTTTGAGCATCTTCATTAGGAATTTGTCCAATATATTGTTCATTATTGCGTATAAAAATTTGTGCAGTTGGTTCTATAATATGTGTAGAATGATCAGCTGTAATGAGGAAGGGATAGCGTAGTTCCAACCCTGCTGTTGCCATGCCACGAATTGCTGAACCATGAATTGCGGATAAGGCATTGTTTTCTATAGAATCTGTGTGATTTTCTCTTGCATTGGTTGTAATGATATCAGCTCGTAGAGAGAGAAGAGGGGTTAAGATGAGTCCGTTGTGCGTGTTGAAGCGCTTTTTCCACTGAAGCTCGTTTGTTAAACGCAAACTATTTCCAGCCATACCAGAAAGTTTTACTGTGTTGAGAGGGTTTCCGTTCTGGTCGGGTGAACTGAAGTCAGCATGGCGACGATAAACTGATTGCATATTACTATGGAAGGTAAGCTCTCCATTATAAATGGGTTCATCTGGTGTGAAAAAATAATCGATGCGTGGTAAGACCCACGCTTGCCGAGAGTGACGTTCATAATGAGGATCATTCAATATTGAATCTTGAACTTTAAAATGATAAAAACGCATATCAAAATAATTTTTTCCTGCAAGACCATTCAGATAGATCTGAGAAAGTTGTATAGGATTGTTATAGTTTTCAAGTTTATAGGCACGACTAAAATGCCGATCTGATTGTGCAAGAATATCCCATCCATAAGTCCAGTGTGAATTAATACGAAAATCCCCCTTTGTCGCCAGCATATAACGGTTTTTATGTTGGGCATCAATCGTATCATTATCAAATCTATGCGGTTTCATTTGATATATATGAGCAAAGCGAATATTATAACGTCCCGTTTTTAAACGCTGACGCCATTCCCCTTCGGTTAAAAGCCCTTGTTGGGTATAAACCGTAGAAGAAAGGGTAAAATCATAATGGGGGGCGAGATTCCAGAAATAAGAATTCTTTATCCCCATACCGAGATAATCAGTATAAAAAAAATGAGGAGTAAGCAGACCGCTAGCACGCCTAACAGTTGGATCATAGATCTCAAAATTTGGAAATTTTATAATCGGTACACCAAAAACTTCAAAACTGCTATTTTCAAACCGAATTTTTTTGATGCTATTATTCCATATGATCTTTCTTGCTTTAATTTTCCATAGGACGTCTCGATCAGGTTTATAAGAGCAAGGTTCACAGGCTGTATAGGTTGCATTTTCAAAGACTGTTATGTGGTTGTGTTTGCGTGTAGCATTTTGGGCTGAAAAGTGAACATTGTTGGCTGTATCAATACGTAAGGCGTTTACAAAACCCTCGCCAAGATCTTTGGTCATATCAATTTGGTTGGAATAAATTTTATTACCATCCTTTTGAGTAATTTCAACGTTCCCTTGTGCTATAAGCCGTCCTGTTTTTTGATTGTAAATAATTTTTTGAGCGACAACTTTATTGCCATCATATTCGATTTGAACATTACCGTGTGCAGAAACAGTGTTTTCATCACGATTGTAGATGAGTTCATCCGCAGAGAGCAAAAGAGGAGGTTCCGGATTTTGAATGCGACTTTGAGAAGGAGATAGAAGGCTTTGAGCATGCGCACAATAAGACAAAGCACTTCCTAAAATAACCCCTATAACACTTTTAAAAGCGAGAGCACTTAATTTTGTTAAAATAGTTTTTTTAAGTGTTAATGCTTTCACTTAGCCATCCTCTTTATGAAGTAAAAAAGAGATTCCTAAGAATAACGCAATAACAACGGGTGTCCAAGCTGCAATAATTGGTGGAATATATCCAGCATTACCAAAAGCTTGAACAAGTACGGAAATAACATAAAGCATAAACCCAGCTATTACGCCACCAAGAATCAACATTCTAGATTGCCCAAAACGTGTAAAATTTAAAGATACAGTTGCTGCAATGAGGGTCATTGCCACAAGCAATGCCGGTAATGCAATCAAAGATTGAAAATACATATCAAAATTATTAGCAGAATAGCCAAATGAACGTGCAATCATAATTTTTTTTGGCAATTGGTAAAATGGAATAGTTGCGGGATTCACTAAACGTTCCGTTAAAAATTCAGGTTTTAGATTGGTTTTTATTTGCAACACGGTAAATTTTTCAGGAGGATGCCCTATTTTATAGATTGTTCCATTTGTTAATAGCCAAAATCCATTAGTCAAGGTTGCTTTTGGGGCGTTAATCCAATTTTTGACGGTTGCGTTGTCATTGTATTGTACAAAGGTTGCATCGAGAAGAGAAAGTCCTTGATCGGTGATAGATTTGGCACCAATGGTTGTTCTGCCTAAATTTGTACGTTGTGTTAACCAGTGGATACTTGTATTGTGAAGAGGTGTTAGTACATTGTGATTGCGCCATTCAGTCATCTTTTTTTCTGCTTGAGAAAATCCCCATGCAGCAAGTGGATTAATGAGAAGAATTGAAAATAATCCCAAAAGAAAAGCTCCAAAACAAGCTGGCATAAGAAATTGCCATGCAGAAACACCGATTGAACGAGTCACTACAAGTTCAAGTTTTTTGTTGAGCGAGATAAGCGTTGCCATTGCAGAAAAGAGTGCAATGAAAGGGATAAGTTGTTGCATGATAAAAGGGATGCGTAAAGCAGAGAGGAAAAATGCATCTTTTGCTGTATAATGCGGAAGGGAAGATAGCCTACCGGAATTCTCTGTGAAATCGATTAAAAGAGCAAGAACAAAAATGCTTCCCCAGAAATAACAAGTTATTTTAAGATACCGTATAAAAAAATATCGTCCAAGTGTCCACCCAATCATGATATTTTATCCGAGGAATCTTGAGATTTTCGCTGTTCAAATTTGTTCATTATTTTTTGAAAAGCGATTTGAAGTATCTCATTAACTTTTGTGGGAAGCCCAATTTTATGATTCGTTAAAAGCATAAAAAAGACAAATGCACTTGTTCCTATGGGTATAATATAAAGGAGAGGAACGTATGCAAGATCGCTTTTTGATTTTTCTGCGAAAAAATATCCTATCCAATACACCAGAAAAGAAAGGGCAATTGCCGAGAGATTTGCGGAATGACGAGCTTGTCGATGGGAGCGTACATCCCCTGCCGCTGCTAATGCAATAAGTGAAAAAACAATAGGGTAGAGCCATTGTGTTAATCTGCGGTGAAATTCAGCTTTATATTGGAGTGGTTTTCGTTGATAGTAGGGATCTTTTGGGTCAGGGTTTTGTAAATAAGAAAGAGACCGATCTTTTGGATAAAGAGTAGGTGTTTTATCACTGGGGATAAACTCTCCTAGGCTAAAAGTATATGAGCTAAATTGCACGATTGAAACACTGTTATTTTGATGATTGACTCTTTCTATTTCACCGTTATTGAGAACCAGAAAACTGCCGTTTTTATTGCTCACAATGGATGCGTCTGTTGCATAATAAAAAAGATCAGTCTTAGGATCACGCTGGTCGGCAATGAAAAGGCGTTCAAGTGTTCCGTTTGGATTTCGTTCGCCAATTTCTATGTAAAGGTTATTGGCGAGTTTTTGAAAGCTCCCTTCACTAATGAATAGATTAATAAGATCAAAATGAGCGCTTGCTAGCATTTGTCGCATATGAAGACGCGCTTGAGGAACAACAAAATTAGCTATAGAAAAGGAGATACAGGATGCAACAATAGCAAGAAGAAGGATAGGTTTCCAAACAGTACTTTTAGGAAAACCAGAGGCATTGATGACAGCAAATTCTGAGTCTTGATGCATTGCTGAGAGGATGGTTGTAACTGCGATCACTAATGCAAATGGAATGACAAGAAAAATAACAGAAGGAACCAATGAAAGTGAAAATTGTAAGACTGTGAGGAGTGTTTGTTTACTTGTTGTGAGAAAGTTTATCCGTGCAAGAATTTGTATAGTCCAACTAACGCCCACTGCTGCAATCATGACAGAACTAAACAAAACAAGGACACGTTTCAGGATGTAGAACTCAATAATACGCATAAATTGGGGAAAATCCTCAGTCTTTAATTCGATAGCAAATATTTTTACTGCTTTCGGTTAAAATGTAATAAAGTTTGAAAAAATATCCTTTCATGAATTGGATATTTTTACCAAATAAATAATATAAAATTGCCTATGAGGTCCTCTTTAAATTTTCCGTACATTATATTTTATTTTCAACTATAGTCTACAAAGAATCTAGAAAATAACTTAAAAAACTTTTTTATTAACGTTGAAAATAAAAATTATTGTCTTTTAAAGACACGTGCAAAAAGATGATGCATCTCCATCAAAAAAGAGGGTTTATATCTTGAACCGTTTCCTTTGTATTAGAGATATAGAAGTTTTTTTAAAAAGATGTTAGCTTTTTTATAAAGAATGATGAAGGCTTAAGAGATTGGATATTTTATTCTATCATTTGACGCAGTCAACGCTGAAGGATATTTTGCCGACGCTTGTGGAGCGTGCATTGGCTCGTTTTGGTAAAGTAACAATACAATGTGTGAGTAAAGAACAACGCGATTCTATAGATATACATTTATGGGTTTATGCTGATGAATCATTTATTGGACATGGAACGGAGTGTGATCAATATTCAAACTTTCAGCCTGTATTTCTGACGACAGGACAAGAAAATCCGAATGATTCAAAGGTTCGTTTTCTCATAGAGGGAGCTGTTTGTTCGGATATTGATGCTTATCAACGGCTTGTCGTGATATTTGATGGTAGAAGTGAAGAGCAGTTGAATCTCGTTCGTGCACAGTGGAAAAAATATAAAATGGAAAATCATAATTTAACGTATTGGCAACAGACTGAAGATAGTCGCTGGGAAAAACAGGTTTAATGCGTCTCGTATCTATTGCTCTGATTTTTATAGGATTGCTGGGAATAGTAAATCCAGCACTTTTTATTACGGAAGGTTCAGGGGGAGGGCGTTGGGTTTTTATTGTGATTTTTCTTTTAGGCATGCTAAAGATATGGCCTATAATTAAAAAAACGAAACGCCATGATGATGATTATTGATCGAATTTTGCTTATTTTATGGGCTGTGATGTTGTCCTTCTTTTGCGTGTCGTGGTTGGGGACAACGCATATCTTATCAAAAATGTTTGCTGTTGCTTATATGAGTAATATTGCAGATTTTTTATTTTTCTTTTTGAGTGCATTGTTTGCGGGAATATTGTGGTGGAAAATACCTCAACCCCTGTCTTTAAAAACAAAACTGGCAGCATTTTTGCCGCCAGTCCTTATTTTATTCTTCGTTATTATATTTTAGTTGGATATTTCATCATCTGTAAATCCGACGAAGCAAATCAGTGAAATAAAAGAAGCAAGAAGCAAATAATAACCGATATAAGATGTATCGAAATGTTGCACCAGATATTCTGCAATATAAGGCGCGAGAGATGCTCCTATGATAGCAGATAAATTGAAAGTGATAGAAGAACCGGTATATCGGATTGCTGTTGGGTATGGTGAAGCCAAAACAGCACCAAGAGGACTGTATATCATTCCCATGAGAGACAAACCAATAACAGACATTGCAAGGACTCCTATAACTCCAGAATTTAAGAAATAAGGAATTGCGAAAGAATAAATACCGGTGATGATCGTAATCCAAATCATCAAAGTTCTACGTCTAATACGGTCAGCGAGTTTTCCAGTGATGACAGTAAAAATCCCACAAAAAATAGCACCGACAATTTCGATTTGAAGAGCTTGATGAAATGGCAATTGCAGATGGTTTGTTGAATAGCTTAACAAATATGTAGTAACCAAGTAAAACAAAACAAAAGTTGCCATACCAGAAAATACTCCAAGAAATAGGATTCGTGGACATTTTAAAAAGACATCTATGATAGGAACTTTGACATGTTCTTTACTTTCAAGAGTTTTTTTGAATTGAACAGTTTCATTAATTGAAAGACGGACCCATAATCCTATAATCATAAAAACAACTGAAGCAATAAAAGGAATACGCCATCCCCAAGCTAAAAGTTCCGCACGATCAAGGAAATGCAACAGAGCTAAATAAACAGCAATAGATAAAAACAAACCTATTGAAACGCCTAATTGGGGGAACATCGCATACCAGCCGCGCTTTTCTGGAGGGGCATTTTCTGTTGCGAGTAAAACAGCGCCTCCCCATTCTCCTCCTAATCCCATTCCCTGTCCAATACGGCACAAGGTTAAGAGGAAAGGGGCAAACCACCCTGCTATTTCATAAGTAGGAAGAAAACCAATAATGACTGTTGAAAGACCCATTGTGAGAAGAGAAGCAATAAGTGTTGCTTTTCTTCCAATTTTATCCCCAAAATGTCCAAAAACAACTGATCCAAAAGGGCGGGCAAAAAAGGCTGCTCCAAATATTAGGAAAGATTGTAAAATGGCAGTCTGATCATTTTGTGTTGGAAAAAACACATGAGGGAATATAAGAGCTGCGGCAGTGCCAAAGACATAGAAATCGAAGAATTCAATTGTTGGTCCAATAAGGCTTGCAAATAAAATTCGACGAGGGGAGTTTCTGTTGCTTGTAGCTTTCATTTCTGAGTTTATAGACATGAATAGAATGTCCCTTTCAGTATATGACAAATCAAATAACGAGTTAACTGACTATAAGTATAGAAATTTCAAATCAGTGTCGAGTCAATATTATGACACTTCGTTATATATTAGAACAATGATTATGGACTGATGAGTATGAATAAGTGTTCTATATATTATCCAAAATGAATAAAATAAAGACGCTGCTTTAAATGCTGTAGAAGATGGCAATAGGTGGCTATAAACGCAGCTCTCATTCACATTGCTGTTTCCTTTAAAGTTTAATGCCATTTTTATCTATTAAGGGATCAATCTTATTCGTAGATCAGTATTTAGTGTCTCAAAATATTAAAAATATTTTTTATGGATGCAATTGCAACACTTTTAAAGTGTATCTAAAATAAATTAAATCTTTTAGTTGTGCATGCATTTTAAAACACAAGGTGTATATTTCGTCTATCAGAGCTTAATCCATCGAATGATTTGCTATCTTAAAAGACATGAGGTTGAGCAATTATGTTGTGTTGTTTTGGTCTATGCACTTTTTTCTAAATGGGAGAATTTAAATTTGAAATTATGGAGTGTAAAGAATGCAACGCAAATTGAAATTAAGTTTTTATGCACTAATGACCAGTGGTTTTTTTGTCAAGATTGCGAGTGCAGATGGAGTAGCTACACCAAGAGAAAAGTTATTAACACCAGTAAGTATCAGTGAACATCTAGAAGAGACAAGAAAGTTGTTATCGGAAGTAAGGGGATTAAAAGAAAAAAAGGGGGGATCAAAAAGGATAGAGAATAAACAGAGAGCAGAAGGAAGTAATCCTTCAGAAGAGGGGAGGAAGAGATTAGAAAACCTATTCTTTGAAGTACTCACAAATTCAATAATTTATGATGATATTGCCGTTTATATTACTGACCGTGATTCTGAGGACTCTGGTAAAAAAGTAAATAGCTTTAATTATGAAGACGCTGGATATTCTATCAATAATACGGTTCAGGAGGGGGGGGGAACTTTACATTGATGCAGCAAGTGTTAGCAGGGATACGACAATTGAGCATGGTGGGATTGAGTTTGTCCAAAACTTGAGCATTTCAGAATATGCTACTGTTAAAAAAGGTGGTACACAAATTGTTGAGAGTGGTGCAAATGCAGAAGGTACTAAAATTTATGGTGGCGAGCAGATTATTTTTGGTAAGGGAAGTCTTGGATCTGGTTTGTTGCGTAAAGATAAGGCAAGTAGTGCTTATAACACCGAAATTTATGCTGAAGATGGAATACTAGGACTACAAAGTGTCTATAGTGGGGGGATGGCTGTTGACACAAAGATTATGAGAGGCGGTGTCCAGAATCTTGATGGTGAAGAGGATTTTCATAACGGCTTCTCAGAAGATGCTGATACAGCCGATACAGAAGATGAAGATTTTACAATTAATGAGGGGGCTTTTGCACTGAGTAGCGAACTTTTTAAAAATGGTATGCAGAATATCTTTGCAGGAGGGAATGCGAGTGAAGTTACTTTATACGATAGAGCTATTCAGAATATATATGATTCTGGATATGCGGATAATCTAACTATTAATCATCAAGCAAGGTCATGGGGTTTTGCTGGTGCGATATTAGGTGAAAATACAAATGTTCATGATTTTGGTAGTCTTTATCTTTATGCTGGGAATGGTGAAGCTGTTACGGAAGTAGAAAATCTTAATTTAAATGGAGAAGATAGCAAACTATACATTATTGCGTCTGAAGATAACGGCAAAAAACCTGAGATTAATGTTAAGAATTTAAAAGGAAGTGGCAGAGTTATTTTTACGTCTTTAGGGACGAATAAGCTCTATTCTCAACTTAATATTAATGATCTATCAGGTTCTTTACATTTTGATTTTAATGTCAACTTTGCCAAGCATCGTAGTAATTATCTTGTGATTAAAAAAAAGGGCTCTGGTTCTCACACAATAAGTGTGGCTGATTCTGGGCGTGAAATTACAAATTCTTCTTACAAAAAGCTTAAATTAATTACTGATCGCAGCGGAAATGCCCATTTTACTCTGACAAACACTTTTGGTGAAAAAATCGGAACTGTTGATGCCGGAACCTATCGGTACAGTTTGAAACATAGAAACAATAAGGGTACTGGTAAAGTTTGGTACTTAGATGCAAACCACACCATTGATGAGACAACTTCTCAAGTTTTTGATAGTGTATTGAAACCATATACTGGTTCATCAAGTGATTTACTTACAGAACTCACAATTGATCAAGGAACAACTGTTTCTATTGCAGATCCTAGCTTTGACACGAGTAGCAAGGAAGTTGATAGCAATGGAGAAACTTCAATTAGTAATACAGTTAAAGATGGTGGAAAGCTTTCCGTTTATAGCGGTGGTTTTAGCTTGTATACGACAATTCAAAGAGGTGGCACTGAGCTTATTAAAACACAGGGTCTTTCACAGGATACTATTGTTCATAAAGGTGGGCAACAAAAGGTTAAAGAGGGGGGAAAAGCTGAAGGGGCTAAAATTTACGGTGGTGAGCAGTTTGTTTCAGGAAAGTCTGATATCAAAGGTGAGATGGTAAGAAGCAGTGCCTATGACACTATCGTTTCTGGTAAAAATGGAGTGCGAGGATATCAGAATGTGTATGATGATGGAGAGGTTTTTAACACACAGATCATGGAAGGAGGGATACAAAATCTTTATGGAGAAGAGGATCTAAACGATTATAGCAGTTTTGCCTTTGATACGAAGGTCTTTTCTGGTGGAGAGCAACACATTTTAGCGGGGGGAATCGCGATTGGCGTTCTTTTACAAGGGAATGCTTTCCAAGCAATAGATTTAGGAGGCTATGTAAAGGATTTAATAATTAGAGATCAAGCACAATCGTGGTTACATTTTGGTGCAACATTAGAAGGAAGCACTATGATTCATGATTCTGGACGGATTTATCTTTATGCTGGTGCTGAGCGATCTCGTACTGAAGTAGAAAAAATTGTCTTAAATGGCAGAGATACAAAATTGTACGCGATTGCCTCTAATATAGATGGTGAAAGTTCTTTGATTGAGAATCTGAGTGGGAATGGTCGTGTTATTTTTACTTCTACCGTGTTTAATCCACATTACTCTAAACTTGAGATCAATGATCTTTCAGGGAGTTTACATTTTAGGTTGCATACTAATTTTGCAGAACAGCGCGGTGATTATCTTCTGATAAAACAAGGATCAGGTAATCACACCATAAGTGTTATCGATTCTGGTGTTGAAATGACCAATTCTCCTCTACAAGATCAGAATTTAGTTTTGGAGCTTGATTTAATTCATGTTCAAAGCGGAAATGCGCATTTTACTCTGACAGATTTTTCTGGTGAAGAGACGAGTACGATTGATGGTGGAGCCTACATGTATGGCTTAAAGACAAAAGATGATAATGGGGGAAAGACTTGGTCTTTGGCTACATCACAAATAACTTCTGCTCCTGTAATTCCTTCACCTCATGTGGAGTCGCCTATAGATAAGCTTCCTGAAAAAGAAGAAAATATGACATCGTCAAAAGATTTTAGTATCTCTGATGTAATTCATTACAGCATTGGGGAAGGAGGAGGAATTCTACAAAGCTCTTTGCTCGGTGATGATAACGTAGTTTATGTCTCTGATGATGGAGAGCAAGGTGTTCTTAAGAAGTCTATTAATAATACAATTCAGGGATCAGGAAGACTTTATGTTGAAGCTGGTGGTTTCAGTAAAAATACAACCATTGAAAATGGTGGTACTGAGATTGTAGGGGAACAGGGGGTCTCAGAATCTACGATTATTTACGAGGGTGGAAAACAAAAAGTGGAGGGGGGAGGCTCTGCATTGAGAGTTGAAATTTATGGTGGGGAGCAGCTTGTTTTCGGAAATGGTTATGTAAATGGTGGAATTGTGGGGAGCAGTGCTTATAACACGACACTTTATGGTCAAGGTGATACGCCGGGACAGCAGAATGTATATGATGATGGGATGGCTGTGGGAACAAAAGTGATGAGTGGAGGAGTACAAACTCTTGCTAAGTGGTTTCCTAATGATGATAACTTTGCAGAAAAAGCCGGCGGTTTAGCTGTAAATGCTGAAATCTTTTCAGAGGGTGTGCAGCGTGTTTTAGCAGGAGGTGAAGCAAATACAGTCATTTTACGCACTGGTGGTGTTCAAGAAGTCTATGCAGGTGGAATTGTAAAGAATCTAACGATTGAAGGTAATGCTAATTCATGGATTTCTCCTGGTGCAATATTAGGAGGAGAAATAAAAGTTCAGGATTTTGGTGGGCTCCATCTTGATGCTGGAGACGATGGTCAACAAACTATAGTAGAAAACATTGAATTAAATGGAGAAGACGCTCAATTATACTCCGTTGCTCGTGGGTTTGACGACAAAAGTACACGCATTCAGCAGTTAAGCGGTGTAGGAAAAGTCATTTTTACCTCTTTTGAAGATGATTTATATTACTCTCAGCTTTACATTGATAATCTAGCAGGGAGTCTACATTTTAACTTTAATGTTAGCCTTGCAGAAGAAAAAGGTGATTACCTCTTTATTGAGAATGGGAGTGGTTTTCATACAATAAGTGTCGTAGATTCTGGTATTGAAATTGTTGATCCTTCTTCAGCAGGACTTGATTTAATTTTTGATCAAAGTGGTGGCGCACATTTTACCCTGAGAAGCTTTTCTGGTGCAAATGTTAAAACTATTGATGGCGGAACCTATACGTATGGTTTAAAACAGAGAATTGATGAGGATGGGGGTGAAAAAGTTTGGTATTTATCTGCAGTATTTATTGATAATGTTTCATTTCTCAACAGTTTACCACGTAGTAGAAGCCGATCTGTGCGGCATTTAAATCAAAATCAATCAGTTTCTTCTCTTTCAACGATTGCAGCATCACAAGAGCATGCTATTAAATTGCCACGTCGAAGAAAAAACCGCCAAAACTTGAGTCAAAGATCTCCAGCTTTTGTTTCTTCAACTGTTTCCTCTCTTGGAAGTCACGTTATTGAAGTCTCAGGTCCAGCCAGTTCTCATCCTCTTTCTGCTGAAGAGCAACAAACTGCTGTTTCAGAATCTTCTCACTCTTTAGCCGATCAGATGATTGTGCGTCCAGTTCATAAAGAACAACCTTCTCCACAATTGAGTGAGACGCTTTCAGTTTCTCACTTTTTGACCACGCCCTCTACAGATGCGGTATTGTCTATGTCTGTAGCTCCAGCGATGGTGTTTCACAACGAAATGCAAACAGTGCGTGCGGGAAGAGGAATTCTAGATAAAAGTAAAAAGAATGCAGCTTTATGGACCTATGCGATTAAATCTAAAGAGAGTATTGCGACAGAGCATATAGATTTTAAGTTAGATCAGACAGGTATTGTTTTAGGGATCAATGGTTTAAGCGAGTGGGAAAATGGAGAATTTTATATAGGTGGTTTTGGCAGTTATGATCGTGTCCGTGTTGCGCATGCACGGGGGGGTATCAGTGGTATCAATACTTATGGTATTGGCGCTTATGTCACTTATTTGGATCATAGTGGATGGTATCTCGATGGTATTTTAAAATATAATCATTATCAAAATACTCTAAAGGCAGTTTCAACGAATGGTTTAGGGATTGAAGGAAGTTATAGGCAATGGGCGGTGGGCGCCTCCTTTGAAGCAGGTTATCGACTTCAGACGTCAAAGAACAGTTGGTTGCAGCCTTATGGACAATTTATATGGTTGCAAGTTGAGGGTAAAGAAATCAAGTTATCGAATGACATGACAGGTGACATGCGTCCATTCACTTCATTACGCAGTGAGGTTGGCTTATCTTTAGGATATGAATTTGGTTCTCACATGGATTCCTCATCGCTTGCGTATATTACAGCAGCATGGTTACGTGAGAATAAAGATGACAATCAAACGTTAATTAATCAACGGCATTCCTTTACCACGGACTTATCAGGGAATGCAGGTAAATTAGGAATAGGTTTAAGCAGTTTAGTGAGTGAGAAGTTAAAGTTATATGGTGAGGCCCATTATATTAAAGGGCGTAAAACAAAACAGTCCCTTCAGGGAATTATAGGTGTAAGCTATAGTTTCTAAATATATGGTTATTTTTTAGTTATCTTTAAATATATGATTGTTTTTAAAGGTCTTTAATTAAAGGTTCAGAGAACAATTTTTCAGAGCATGCAGCTTCGTTGTTCATGATAAACTGTATACCCTTATATACTTGATTATGCATTACTTTTTATCTTTGATAAGAAAACTCCGAGAAAATGCTAAAGAAGCACTATAAGAGCGCTCTTATATTCTTGATCAAAAAAGTATTTAAAAACTATAAAGAGCGGTTTTTTATGAGATAAGGATGATTTTTAAGAAGGATTGTTGCAATCTAAGGTTGAAAATATATTTTGTAGAGCTAATTACGTTTAGTGTCTATGCAGGCGTGAAGGGGGGAGGATATGGCTCTACAATATAAATGGAAACGACATTGTTGGATACTCATGTTGAGCAGCTGTTTTGTGCAAGCTGCTGCTGCAAATGAGGGGGGACCAGCACTTTTTTGTCAATCTTCAAGTTATGAAAATGATAAAGTATTTCAAGATCAATACAATGAGGATATGAAAACAGGCAGATGCATACTTGGAGCCTCTAATGATGCCATGGTAAGAACGCGCAATGAATTAGACTTTTTGAAAAAGCCTAGCGATTTTATCATGGATAAGGGTGCTAGAGTGTTTGCGAGTCAACAGGAACTTGACAGTAGTCATCGTGACAATGCTGGATATAATGCACAAGAACAAAATACTGCGTTTCTTAAAAAGCCTGAACTTATCTCCATTAAAGATGGGGCAATTTTAGAAAATTATATCCTTGATAATGAAGGTAAAGCATACATTTCAAATGATGGTGAGATTGATAGTCCAGGGCGATCCATTAATAACACTGTAAGGAATGGTGCAGAGCTTTATGTGTATGCAGGAGGACTCAGTGAGAATAGTAAAATTGAACATGGTGGAATTGAAAATGTTCAGGCTTTGAAGGGAAAACAAGGTTTTTCGAAAAATGCTGTTGTTGAAGAAGGCGGACACCAAAGTGTTGGAAATGGAGGAAAAGTAGAAGGGACTAAAATTTATGGTGGTGAGCAGCTTGTTTTCGGCGAGGGGGATATTGGAGGAGAGATTAAAGGGAGTAGTGCTTCTCATACTGTCATTTATGGTCAAGATGAAACACTAGGCCAACAAAAAGTATATGATGGCGGAAAAGTTTGGAATACGAAAGTTATGCGAGGCGGTGTCCAAGAGGTTGGAAAAAAGTCTCAAAGTGCAAAAAATGGTGGTTTTGCATTTGACACAGAAGTTTTTGGTGGTGGTAAACAACGTATCTTAAAAGGCGGTCAGGCTATTGGAGTCACTTTAAATGAGAGTGCTATTCAGGAAATATATACTGATGGATCTGTAAAGAATCTAACAATGAATGATCAAACAAAATCATGGGTGCATGCTGGAGCAACATTAGAAGGCAAGACACAGGTAAACCATTCTGGGCAGATCCATCTTTATGCTGGGAATGATCAACAACGCACCACAGTAGAAGATATTATTTTAAATGGAAAAGATACAAAACTGTACTCTGTTACTGATGAGTTTGATGGAAAAAGTTCTTTGATACAAAAATTAAGTGGTGAAGGGAGTGTTATTTTTTCGTTTACAGGTTCTGATCCATATTATTCTCAGCTTCATGTGAATAATCTTTCAGGAAATTTACATTTCGCGTTCAATACTACGATTGCCCATAACCGTGGTGATTATCTCTTGGTTGAGAAAGGCGCTGGGAAACATACAATAAGTGTTGCTGATTCTGGAGTTGAAATCACGGATCCTTTTTCAAATAAGCGTGATTTAATTACGGATCAAAGTGGTGGTGCGCATTTTACGCTGACAGATCTTAAGGGTGACAAAATTAACGCCATTGATGGTGGAACTTATATGTATGATTTGAAAGAAAGAAAGGATGAAAATGGGAAAGTTTGGTTTTTATCGGCAGACCGCCTCAGTGGACCAGAGCCTTCTATGCCAGATCCGACAGATCCTTTTTTTCCTGGTGAAACATCAACAACCCCCTCTACAGATGCAGTGTTAACGTTGTCCGTAGTCCCTGGACTTATTTTTAATAATGAGTTGCAAGTTGTACGGAATGGTAGAAAAATTTGGGACAGAAATAAGAAAGATATCGAACTATGGACTTATGGGATTAAGAGCAGAGAACGTGTTGCGACAGGCCATACACACTTTAAGCTTGGGCAGACAGGTTTAGTCTTTGGTGCTGATCAGTTGAGTGAATTAAGGCATGGAGAGTTGTATGTTGGTGGTTTTGGGAGTTATGATCAAGCACGTGTTTCTCATGCACGAGGTGGTGATAGTGATTTGAGCTCTTATAGCATTGGAACTTACGCAACTTATTTTGATCATCGTGGATGGTATATGGATGGTGTTTTGAAATATAATTATTACCGAGATAATTTAAAAGCCATCTCAACGAATGGTTTAGCTATTCAAAGTCATTACAATCAGTGGGCGATAGGTGGGTCATTTGAGATTGGCTGTTATTTTGAACCGGCACAGAATACTTGGATGCAGCCTTATATCAAGCTAACAGGTTTGCAGGTTGAAGGTAAAAGAATAAAACTTTCCAATGAAATGATAGGTGATCTAAGCCCATTAAATTCATTCCGCAGTGAAGTTGGATTGACTGCAGGACATGAATTTTTTGTGAATTCAGAAACTTCATTAACAGCTTACATTATGGCAGCTTGGTTGCGTGAGAATATAAATAATAATTATACGACAATTAATAAGCAGTATAAATTTATTACAGATTTATCAGGCAGTGCGGGTAAATTGGGAATTGGTTTAAACGGTACGGTCAATGATAAACTAACACTTTATGCGGAAGCACATTATCTAAAAGGACATAAGATTAAGAATGCTCTTCAAGGTATTTTAGGATTACGCTATAGTTTCTAAATATGTGTGTACACGGCTGATTAATTTTACAAATGTAATTGTTTTGCAAGCTTAAACAGATAACGCCCGGCTATGTCTTTTCGAGAGTATAGGGACTTTCTCAAATAGTAGGAATGTCTTTATACTCTCTCTTTTAAAGGCAACATACTGAATTTATAATAATAATTCATTTCTATGCATGTTGAATGAGAGTCCCGAGTATCATAGGATTCTCTCATTTCAAATCTGTTTATGTTGAATCAATCAAAATTATTCGCCTAGCACATCACAAGCGGGATGAACATGTGTATAAAAACTATACAAGAAAAGAGTAAAAATGTCTCTTATGAATCTTCTCTAGTGTCAAGGGCTATCATAACATTAGGATGGCAAAGTGTATGATGATATCGGCTCGCTTCTTCATAAGCGTAAAGATTGGGGACGCAATGGCTTTACCGGTATACCATTCATGGGATGACGTCGCGAAATGGGTTCGGGTGCGTTGAGAGATGTCTCTTTAAAACAAGCGCGTGAATGTACAATTCAAAGGCGTTTTGTGTTCCGTGAAGGACGTGACCTCGTTAGGCACGAGCATTTTGTTCATCTAACTTCAAATATTGAAAATTGTTCCTTGAACTCAAGTAAACAATTTGAATTTTATTAAGATTTTCAGCCGTAAGTTAGAATTTTCTAGTAGCTCATAGATACACAACTTAAAGTTGTTTACATTAAAAAATACACTTAAAAAGTGTTTTTAAACATAAATAAAACACATTACGATACAATCTAAGGCGAGTTACCTACGTAGCCGTGGGATATTTTTCTAAATAATTGAGAGTGGAGTGTCGATAATGCAGTATAAACATAAGTTGAGTTTTTCAGTATTGATGATCAGTAGTTGTTTTGTACAAGTTGCAAGTGCAGTTGAAAACAGGAATGAAGAGTTAAAAAGATTAGAAAATGTGGGAAGTGGAGGGAAGGTACCAAAAGGTTCAGCACTGATTACAACCCTTTTCAACAATAATGTTAAGATCGAAGGTGGTGGTGTTGAAATTGTTGAAAATGGAAAAACTTCCATGGGATCCACTATTGAAAAAGGAGGGATGCAAATAGTTACACGTGGAGGAAATGCAATAGATGCTAAAATCCTTGGAGGTCAGCAGTTTGTTCATGAAGAGAAAAATATTGATCTTACAAGCGTGGTGAGAAAAAGCAGTGCTTCTAATACCACAGTTTCTGGCGGCGGTGGAGCAGTGGGACAGCAGAATGTATATGATGAAGCGTGGGTGTGGTATACGAAAGTGGGAGATAACGGAGAACAAAATCTTTATGCAGGAGAAAGAAAAGAGGGGGGAAAATCAATGTATGCTCAGGTCTCTGGGAATGGGAGGCAGCACGTTTTAGCGTTAGGAGAATCTTATGATACTAATTTGAAAGATCATGCTATTCAAGTTGTATATCCTGAAGGGTTTGTGGATGGTCTGACTGTTAACAGCTTTGCTAAGTCGTGGTTCCATGTTGGTATAAAAGATGTCGTTGGAGAAGTAAGGATCAATGATCACGGAGAACTTTATTTATTCGCTGGTGATAGGACAAATCATACGACTAAGAAAAAAATTCCTATACAGGACAGATCTGAAGAAACAATATTTGAGGTTGGTGAACGGAATATAGGAGAAAAACCTCAGATTGAAATTGAAGATTTAGGGGGGCAGAATGGGACTGTTATTTTTACTTCTATACCGTATGATCCACGACATATTTCACTTCATGTTGAGAAACTTTCAGGAAGTTTGCATTTTCGATTCAATATTAGTGCTACGGGGGATGCAAGTGATTACTTGTCGATTGATGAAGGTTCAGGTAATCACAAAATAAGCGTTGCAGATTCTGGTCGTGAAATTACAGGTCATATCTCTCAGAAAAATGGTTGGACCACAGAGATTAATTTAGTTACTAATAAATTTGGAGGCGCTAATTTTACTCTGGAAGATCTTTCGGGTAAGGACATTACAGCTGTTGATGGTGGAGCTTATCAGTATGTTTTACGAAAGAGAGAAAGATGTGCTGATTCTAGTGGTTATTCTACAATTTGGTATTTAAGTTCTGCCTCTGAAAGTACGACACGTTCGAATACTGAAACACAGTGTGTAAACAAGAAAACGAAGATTCCTCTTGCATTGTTTGATCAAAGTGCTTCTTCTAGAGGAAAAAATACCGGTTCTCGTAAACCTACTAAAAAACAACCAGCTAAACCACGGCCTCCACGTCATTTAAGAGAAGTGCAGAATGTCTCTAGTGTTTCTGTATCTCCCTCTCAAGAAAATCAGAATCGTCTGGTGTTTCCTCTAGTCAGTTCTCATCCTCTTTCTGCTGAAGAGCAACAAACTGCTGTTTCAGAATCTTCTCACTCTTTAGCCGATCAGATGATTGTGCGTCCAGTTCATAAAGAACAACCTTCTCCACAATTGAGTGAGACGCTTTCAGTTTCTCACTTTTTGACCACGCCCTCTACAGATGCGGTATTGTCTATGTCTGTAGCTCCAGCGATGGTGTTTCACAACGAAATGCAAACAGTGCGTGCGGGAAGAGGAATTCTAGATAAAAGTAAAAAGAATGCAGCTTTATGGACCTATGCGATTAAATCTAAAGAGAGTATTGCGACAGAGCATATAGATTTTAAGTTAGATCAGACAGGTATTGTTTTAGGGATCAATGGTTTAAGCGAGTGGGAAAATGGAGAATTTTATATAGGTGGTTTTGGCAGTTATGATCGTGTCCGTGTTGCGCATGCACGGGGGGGTATCAGTGGTATCAATACTTATGGTATTGGCGCTTATGTCACTTATTTGGATCATAGTGGATGGTATCTCGATGGTATTTTAAAATATAATCATTATCAAAATACTCTAAAGGCAGTTTCAACGAATGGTTTAGGGATTGAAGGAAGTTATAGGCAATGGGCGGTGGGCGCCTCCTTTGAAGCAGGTTATCGACTTCAGACGTCAAAGAACAGTTGGTTGCAGCCTTATGGACAATTTATATGGTTGCAAGTTGAGGGTAAAGAAATCAAGTTATCGAATGACATGACAGGTGACATGCGTCCATTCACTTCATTACGCAGTGAGGTTGGCTTATCTTTAGGATATGAATTTGGTTCTCACATGGATTCCTCATCGCTTGCGTATATTACAGCAGCATGGTTACGTGAGAATAAAGATGACAATCAAACGTTAATTAATCAACGGCATTCCTTTACCACGGACTTATCAGGGAATGCAGGTAAATTAGGAATAGGTTTAAGCAGTTTAGTGAGTGAGAAGTTAAAGTTATATGGTGAGGCCCATTATATTAAAGGGCGTAAAACAAAACAGTCCCTTCAGGGAATTATAGGTGTACGCTATAGTTTCTAAGTATATGGTTATTTTTAATTGATCTCAATGTGTGTAGAAGGATTTTCAAACCAAGTGTCTAGGTTCGTCCTCTTTAAAGAAGAAGGCTTTCAAAAAGATATATTTTTTGCATGTGAGTTTTTTCTTATGACTTTTTATTGCTTAAATGATAATTTTGATGGGAAGCATTTAAGATTATGAAAGAAGGTTCAATATTTATTGAGAGTCGGTAGCGCATCTTTATGATGGGATGAGCGATTGCAGGTATTTTTATTAAAGTTTTCTTTATAATTCATTCTATATTTTGAGAATTTGTGTAGATTTTTGCAGAGTCACTTGGCAAAGGGCTCCTTGCTCGCTATAGAAACAGTCAGAGAATGTTATAAATGAAATAAAGGTGAGTAAATGGCTTTAGAGCGTACTTTTTCGATGATTAAACCAGATGCAACCCGTCGTAATTTGACTGGCGCAATTACTAAAATGCTTGAGGATGCGGAGCTACGTGTTATTGCGTCTAAACGTGTTTGGATGAGCAAACGTGAGGCTGAAAAATTTTATGCTATTCATAAAGAACGCCCTTTTTTTAGTGAATTGGTTGAATTCATGTCTTCTGGTCCAACCGTTGTACAAGTTTTGGAAGGCGAAAATGCAATAGCTAAAAACCGTGAAGTAATGGGGGCTACGAATCCTAGTGATGCAGAAGAAGGGACAATTCGTAAGGTTCATGCTTTATCGATTGGCGAAAATTCTGTCCATGGATCCGATAGTGCTGAAACGGCAAAAACAGAAATCGCCTTTTGGTTTTCTGAGATAGAAATTGTTGGTTAATAAAGCGTTTATAAGAAGCAAAAATCCGAAACACTATATTTCGGTTTTTTGCTTATAAGATTATAGACTTTTTTGAAAGCATATGGAGCATTAATTGTTTTTTAGCTTTTAATATTACAGCTGCTTTTACGAAAATATAAAGCCTATTTACTCTTTTTTGAAGAGCTTTTATCTATATACCACCCTTACTTGTAATGTGCAAAAAAGTGCTTGATTGATTTATCATTAATAAAAATAAATCAATCTTATGCTATTCTTATCTCTTATTTAAGTACAAAAAGATAAATTATCATTATAAATCTCCATACTCTTCATAGGATAACGTGTTTTAAACCTGCACGAAAATAATCCCACCCTGTCCACAATGTAAGGAGGGCAGAAATCCACAGCATAGTAATGCCAAACTCTACTGTGTAAGGGAAAATTTTATTACCGGCTGGTCCAGCTAAAAGAAATACAATAGCGATCATCTGTACAAAAGTTTTCCATTTTGCAAGACGAGAGACAGGAACACTAACTTTTAACTCAGCCAAATATTCACGTAATCCTGATACAAGAATTTCTCTGCAAAGAATGATAATAGCTGCCCATAGTGTCCACCCAGCGATGGTACTGTCTGCGGCAAGCAAGAGCAAACAAGCAGAGACGAGAAGTTTATCGGCAATTGGATCTAACATGCGACCAATATTGGATGTTTGTTCCCAAATACGAGCAAGGTAACCGTCAAGAAAGTCAGTAATGGATGCAACGATAAAAATGGAAACAGCAATCCAGCGAGTGATATCACTTGATTGTAGTCGCCCTTCTAAAAAAAAGCATGCAACAACCATTGGGACTGCAACAATTCGTGCATAAGTTAAAATATTTGGAAAAGAAAAAGTATGATTTTTCATGGAGCCATTTTTAATTCTTGTGAAAGAGAATATATTTCCTTAACGTAACAAGTCGAAGGTTATGAAACAAGCCTATTTTTCATGAAAATGGTTATGAATTTTTTGTGCAATTGTCATAGAAATTCCCGTAACTTTTTTTAAATCTTCAAATGAGGCACTAGCAACAGCTTTGGCACTTCCAAAATGATGAAGCAATGCACGCTTTCTTGTCGGACCGATATTTTCGATTTCATCAAGTGGGTTTTTGAATGTTGCTTTTTTTCGTTTTATCCTATGAGTTCCAATCGCAAAACGGTGTGCTTCATCACGCAGACGTTGCAAAAAATAGAGGATAGGATCACGTGGAGGAAGTGTAAAGGGGGGGATACCTTTTATAAAAAATCGTTCACGTCCCGCATGACGGTCAACACCTTTGGCGATTCCAACAACTGTGAAGAGATCATTTAATTGTAATTCAGCAAGTATTGCATGTACGCTGTTGATTTGTCCTTCACCACCATCGATTAAGATAAGGTCAGGCCAAATGGGAAAAAGATCATCATCTTTTATGTCATGACTTCTATTTGGCAGATCATACTCTTTGATAAGGCGTGAAAATCTTCGTTTAATCACTTCTTTCATCATGCCAAAATCATCGCCAGGCGTGATATCTGTTGAGCGAATGTTGAATTTTCGATATTGATTTTTAATAAATCCCATTTGACCAGCAACAATCATAGCCCCTACAGCATTTGTTCCCATGATATGAGAATTGTCATAGACTTCTATCCGGCGTGGAGGAACAGGTAGTTGGAATGTTTTAGCAAGACCTTGAAGCAATTTTGTATGGGTGGCTGTTTCAGAAAGCTTATGTTCAAGTGCTTCATGAGCATTGAGATAGGCACGATTAACAAGAGTTTTTCGTTCACCTTGTTTAGGTAAAGAGAGGGACACTTTGTGATTTGCTTTGAGACTAAATGCCTCTGTAAGAAGTGTCTTTTCTTCAATTTCTTCAGATAAAAGGATGCTTTTAGGAAGTGGTTTATCATCGTAAAATTGGGCAAGAAAACTCGCTAAAATTTCAGTGCGGGAAAAAGAGGGATCTGCTTTAGGAAAATAGGCACGGTTTCCCCAATTTTGCCCCATGCGAAAAAAGAACACTTGAATACAGGTCATTCCTTCTTTTTGCGCAATTGCAAATACATCCGCTTCTTTTATCGTTTGAGGATTAATACCTTGATGGCTTTGTATGTGAGAAAGGGCTGATAAGCGGTCACGATAGGAAGCTGCTTGTTCAAAATCGAGATTTTCAGCGGCTTTATGCATAGCTTGAACCATATCGCTTTTAATAGATTGATCTTTTCCCGAAAGGAACGCTTTTGCTCCTTTCACCAGTTCTTTATAATCACTGTCACTAATTTCATGAGTACAAGGTGCAGAACATCGCTTAATTTGATAAAGCAAGCAGGGGCGTGTACGGTTTTCAAAAACTGAATCAGTACAGGTTCGTAATAAAAAGACGCGTTGTAAAACATGAACTGTTTGTGTCACTGCACCAGCAGAAGCAAAAGGACCAAAATAGTGAGCTTTTCGTATTCGAGCACCACGATGTTTGTAAAGTGCAGGCACTCGATGATCATCTGTAATCATAATATAAGGAAAACTTTTATCATCACGTAGGAGTACATTAAAATGTGGATGCAATCTTTTGATGAGATTGGCTTCTAAAAGGAGTGCTTCTGTTTCTGTATGGGTGACGATAAATTCCATATGATATGTTGCACGAATCATGCGGGTAATACGATTATTGTGTCCTTGTTCACGTGTATAGTTTGAAACACGTTTTTTGAGATTACGGGCTTTGCCAACATAGAGAATATCACCATTTTCACCAATCATCCGGTAAACCCCTGGCTTATGCGGAAGGTGTCTAACAAACTCTTGTATGAACTTGATACCTTGGAATTGATTTTTCTCATAGCTTTGATTAGCATTATGCCATGTAATATTAGAGAGAAAAGAAAGTTTTTCCCGTTCATTTTGCGGACAATTTGTATTACTTTTCAGGACCATTCCGTTTATTACAAATATGTTGTTCGTTTAATATATGAAATATTCTTTTTTATTAAATAATGATTATTTATGTCTTTATAATTTTTTTCTATAAATAATATCTTATAGCATAAGAGTATGATTTTAGAGAGCCGATCTTTCATAAAAAATATGAGAGTTGTTATTCTAAGACAGCTTTATGAATTTGCCTAATTTATCCATTAAAATGATTGGAATAGGAAATCCATGATGATTAAGAGGATAGACTTTCTAAAAGAAAAAAAATTAATTCACGCTGATCGTTATTAGCTTACCATTATAATATGTTGGTATTATCCAAAGAATCAAAGAACTTTATCATTTAATGCCTTTGTATTTTACAACATGATATTTGATTTAGAAAAAATATAGAGAAAAATCTAACATAATAGATGTTCTTTTTGAAGCCACTTATGCGTTATTTGGGCATTTTCATCTTGTCCCAGACGGTTGATAAGAAAGGGGCTGAGTTTTTTCATTTCTTCTTCCAAAAGGTAGGGAGGGTTAATAATAATCATACCACTTCCATTCATTGTCGGTGGACTTGAACTTTTTCGGATACGCATTTCAAGCTGTAGAATCTTAGGAATTCCGGTTTGATAAAGCGCGTGAAGAAAACTTTCAATTTCTTTGTCATATTTAACAGGATACCATAAAGCGTAGATTCCTCCAGAAAAGCGACGATAGGCTTTCGTTAATCCATCAATAAGGCGGGAAAACTCTCCAGTTTTTTCAAAGGGAGGGTCAACAAGGATAAACCCACGTTTTTCTTTTGGTGGTACATGAGCATTTAAGGAAAGCCAACCATCTAAATGCAGAACTTTTGTCTGATAATCTCCTGCAAAGTTTTTTGCTAAAATATGATAATCTTCATTGTGCAATTCTATTGCAGTGAGGCGATCTTGTTTCCGTAATAATTGACGAATAAGAACAGGAGATCCAGGATAAAATACAATTTCTTTTTCCCCTTTATTGAGGGCATCAATGATATCACACCATGGACAAAGGAGTGTTCTTAAATCTTCTGGGATAGGAGTTGAAAAAAGTCGTTGGACACCTTCGCGACACTCTCCTGTTTTATGTGCTTCTAAAGAAGAAAGGTCATAAATACCGATTCCAGCATGCGTATCTATAACGCGAAAAGCTTTTTCTTTGCGTTTGAGATATTCTACAATGCGAGTGACAATAATGTGTTTAAAAACATCAGCAAAATTGCCAGCATGATAAATATGCCGATAATTCATGGAGTAAACTCTATCATATGTATAACTGTACCGGATTATTAGCATAGAATAATAGAATTGATATCCATAAAAATATTCTTATAGAAATCAAACAATACCCTCACTCCCACATTATACACTACAGAAAAAATATTAATGTCATCGGAGCATTTATTCACAAGGCTATTTTTATATTATGAGATTAATCGTTAAAATTTTAAATTTTTTATATGAAAGATAGACAAGAAGAGATCAAACATTTCAATAGAGATATTTATGTTGTAAGAGATTTTTCTTTATGATCGCGGACTCTTCCAGGAAGACTATAAAAAACACTCAATTAACGAGAATATTAGTGAAGTTTTTTGAAAAATTGAAGGGTATCTTTCAAATTCATTCATAAATTTTCTTGTTTAAAGATTAAAGAATTTCAAATGCTTGATAAAAACATTGTTACATTTATAAGTTTTTTTAGCGAGCGTAAAATTATGGATGGAGCAATAAAGTTCTGGTGTTATAGTGATAGATTTTTGTAAAAGTGTGAATGAATCTCATTGCTTTAAGCAGAGCCAAAGCTTTACATTATACACGCTAAATAGCTAGGTTATTGTGTATGATGCTAAAATAAAACTTTTGAAAATTGATATGTGCTCTGCAAGCGATCTCAATAAAATGAGGAATTTTAAACTAAAGTAAATAGGTTTATCTATCTCTAACACTATATTATCGAGCGGCTTTATGAGGTAATCTTATAAAAAAGGCTAGGATAAGAAATTCTTTTTATATGGATTATGCTTCGATACCATGCCTTTGATTGAATGTAATTTTCTATTCCTGCCCATTCTGTTTTCAATACTGAGATAGGTTAAACACATGATATTATGAGAACGCATGCCCAGAATCCGGAGACGTGTAATAGTTAGAGCATACAGTGGCTTAGAGAGCTGGTTATATGGAGGTATTTTCTGAATAAAGGCGCAAGCTGGTACCTTTTTTATTTTTTAGCAGTATTGCCATACCTCTTGGTACTTGAGTTAGTTCATAAAGTGCATTTTTACTCTTTCCGCTAATAGTTTTTATTTACACGCCAGATATTTAACTGAACGCGATGATGGCTCATATTTCGTATTGTACATAGAATAATGAATGATAAAATTCCTACCCCAACGCAAAGAATAAATGTTGTGCGTAAGATGATAGTTTTTGAAGAGACTGATGATGTGTTAAGAAAGTTTTTTAGAGGTTTTTCTTTCTGAATTTTTCAATTGAATACGTAAAGTGTTTTACAACATGTTATGATCTTTATCAGTAAAGGATAATTTGACGGAAATGTTTGTAATGATACGTAAAACATTGTGTAAAAGGAGAGACATTAGCTATAGTATTTACAGGAAGATGAGTAACCTAGGAGATCAGATGAAGTTATTTTAGAAAAGTTTTTAAGTGTTTTGAATTTTGTATGAGGCGGTTTATCATTGTTGAATGGTTTGTGTTATAGTACGCTAAAAAGGGATGAGAGGATAAAAAGTTCTTTTGCAATAAAAGCGTGTAATTGTTTTTAAGTTAAGAAGAAAATATACAAGTAAGATATTATTTTGATACATTCTTCAGAGGAAGCATGAATAAATGAAATCAAATTTAAAAGCATAAGTTAGAGAGAGTAATGGGTAATATTTTTTCACCAACGCATTTAATTATAATTTTATTGATTATCTTTGTGCTTTTCGGTCGCGGTAAAATTTCTGAATTAATGGGCGATGTTGCTAAGGGAATTAAAGCCTTCAAAAAAAATATGAAGGAAGAAGATGACAGCATTGAGGATAAAGTTGAAATGGCTCCTACTTCCCAAATAATTGATGTAGAATCTCAACAATCTCAGCCGTTATCGGTAAAACATGCAACAGCGCGCAGAAAGGTTTCTTCTGCTTCTAAAAAAAGCAAAACATCTGTTGCTAAAAAACAGTAACAAAAACGCAATCATCATTGTGCATTATTTTTTGATGAGAAAGTCGAATTAAGAGATGTTTGGGATTGACGGACCAGAGTTTATCGTAATCTTACTTGTTCTCATCATTGTCGTTGGACCGAAAGATTTACCTAAAATATTAAAGGCAGTAGCAAAGATAAGAGCGTATGTGTATTCAACAGCAAATGAATTGCGTCATCAGTTTGATGATGCAATAAGACAAATCGAGCTCGATGCTTTGCAAAAAACATGTTCGAATATTAGCGATTCAAGTAAGAAGTTGACAGAGACTTTTGATCCCATTCAAAATACATTAGAAGATATCCACGATAATTTGGATGTTAAGGCAACACACCATAAATCAAAAAAAGATAAAGAAATTTTGGAATGCGATCAAAACGTAACCAATAAAGATACGACAGTATCTATTGCTTCTAAAGATAAAGAAGATATGTCATGAATGTTAAGAAAGATGAAGTTGATGCCCATATGGCACCACTTTTAGAACATTTAATTGAACTTCGTCAGCGAATTATTGCTGCCTTGGTTGCATTTATGATCGCTTTTATGATGTGTTTTCTTGTTAAAGATTATATCTTAATTTTTTTACTATGGCCATATCAGTGGGCAATGAAAATAGCAGGGGGTAATCCTGAGGGTATTCGTTTGCAATCAACGCAAGTATGGGAAACTTTTTTAACGAAGATGAAGCTTTCTGCTTTTGGGGGAATTATTTTATCTTTTCCCTATACGGCTTTTCAGTTTTATAGTTTTATTGCACCAGGGCTTTATAAAAATGAGCGGATGGCTTTTTTACCATTTCTCATTGGGGGGCCTATTTTATTTTGTATTGGGGGAGCGTTTGTTTATGGTCTATTAGCGCCAATAATACTATGGTTTAGCCTTTCTCAACAATTTCTTCCAGATGTTCATTTAAAAATAGAGTTTATAGTGCGTATTTCTGATTATTTGGGCTTTATGACATCATTTATCCTAATTTTTGGTTTGATTTTTCAATTACCTCTTGTCATCAGTCTTTTAACAAAAATTGGATTTTTAACGTCTTATGATTTGGCGTCTAAACGAAAATGGGCTATTTTGCTCTCTTTTATTATTGCGGCAATCATAACGCCGTCGGATTTTTTTACGATGTTTGCAGTGGCTTTACCAACGATAGCACTTTACGAGATTTCAATTTTAATTGCTTACAGTATAGAAAAGAGAAGAAAATCCGCTTAAGAAAAGTGTATAATCTTATGCGATAAGGAATGAATAAAACAATATAAATGAGGAATTTTTATGCTTGATATTAAGTGGATTCGTGACAATCCTGAGAAATTAGATAAAGCACTCGTAAGTAGAGGTCTTGAGCCACAAGCTGAAAGGTTAATACAACTTGATCTTGCACGTCGGTCGCATATTGCTAAGGTGCAATTGGCGCAGGAACGTCGCAATGCTGTTTCAAAGGAAATAGGACAGGCTTTAGCGGTATCGGATCAGCAAATGGCTGAACGTCTTAGAGCTGAAGTTGAAGAGATTAAAGCTTTTCTTTCCTCTGCAACAGTGGAAGAAAAACAGCTGACGGAGAGTCTTGAGAAAATTCTTTCAGCACTTCCAAATATTCCATTAGATGATGTTCCAGAAGGTAAAGATGAAAGTGATAATGTCGTCATTCGACATTTTGGTACACCTCCAACATTTAATTTTACACCAAAGGAACATTTTGATCTTGGTCAAGATCTCAAGCAGATGAATTTTGAACGAGCTAGTCGTTTGTCTGGAACACGTTTTACAGTACTTTCAGGGGCATTAGCACGGCTAGAACGAGCATTAGGCCAGTTTATGCTTGATGTGCATGTCAATGAGAATGGTTACACAGAAGTCTCAATACCTCTTCTTGTTCGTGATGAAATTGTTTACGGAGCAGCACAATTACCGAAATTTGCTGAAGACCTTTTTCGTACAACAGATGGTCGATGGCTTATTTCCACAGCAGAAGTGCCATTAACCAATTTGGTCAACGATGAAATTCTTGAAATATCAGATTTACCACTGCGATTTTCTTCTTTATCTCCCTGTTTTCGTTCAGAGGCGGGAGCAGCCGGTCGTGATACGCGCGGTATGTTGCGTCAGCATCAATTTTGGAAAGTTGAAATGGTCTCGATTACCAGTGAAGAGCAGTCTTTAATTGAATTAGAACGTATGACGGAATGTGCAGAAGATATATTAAAACGGCTTGGTTTGCCTTTTCGCACAGTGGTTCTTTCTACGGGTGATATGGGGTTTGCAGCGCGTAAAACCTATGACATCGAGGTTTGGCTTCCTGGTCAAGAATGTTATCGTGAAATTTCTAGCTGTTCAGTTTGTGGAGATTTTCAAGGTCGCCGTATGAATGCGCGCTATCGTAAAGAAGGCGATAAAAAATTGCATTTTGTTCATAGCCTTAATGGTTCTGGTACGGCTGTTGGACGTTGTCTTATTGCCGTACTTGAAAATTATCAACAGGCTGATGGATCAATTATTATTCCAGATGTTTTACAACCTTATATGGGAGGCATGCGCTGTATTACTGCTTAATTTTACGAAAGGAGAGACAATATGCGTTTATTGCCAAGAGGTGATGATACACAGACGCAAGTTTTTGCCATTTTAAAAGAAGCAGTTTGTCAGTATGATAAAAGTGTACCTCCATTGGAGATTGAATGATACTATGGGGCAAAAGGGTATTTTACAATTTCGTGAGGAGTTAGCCGCTCTTGTACTGAAAATGCGTAGCAAAGGCATTGATGACGTGCGATTTTTTTCGGCATTAGAGAAAATTCCGCGTCAACAGTTTGTTGCTGCTCCTTGGTTCAATAGTGCTTATGATAATAAAGTTATTCCCCTTGAGTGTGGTGAATATATGGAACGTTTGGAAGAACAACTCTTAATTCTTTCGGCATTATCGTTGAAAAAAAGGCATCGTGTCTTAGAAATTGGTACAGGATCTGGTTTTTGTACTGCTCTTATGGCATGTCTGAGTGACCGCGTGACAACGATTGATCGTTATAAAACGCTTGTTGATTTAGCACGCCAAAAATTTCAAACTTTAGGAATTGAAAATATTGTTATAAGGCAGATTGATGGAAGTCATAGTGTGACAGGCTTAGGATCATTTGATCGCATTCTTATTTGGCCATCACGTTTTGATGAACCAAAGGAATTTTTAGAACTTTTAGCTGAAAATGGAATTCTCATTCAGGCGATAGGACCTGACGAAGGGGTACAAACGGTGACGCGCTATACAAAAATTGGTAGTCGATTTGAGTGTTTAGAACTATTCCAAGTGCGTTACCAACCTTTTATTAAAGGCATTGCGGAGATACTTTAATTTTTAAAAGCTAAGAAGTTTCTGCAAATTGTCTACGTTAAATTCATTTTGATCTTATATAAAGATATTTATGAATAAAACATCTCATTTTAACTCTTCGGTAATTTAAAAAAGCTTTAATGGAGTGAGTTGATTATTGATGAGTGAGCAAAACGATGTATCTAAAAGCTTTGGATAATATTTTCCAGCATAATTTTCAGAGAATAACTTTTTTAGCGGTGGTAACTATTGTTGCTGGTTGTAGTTCTGGTACACAGCGTTTTTCCAATACGTTCTCTCATCGTACGGTATCATCTCAATCAAATATATCAAGCACTATGTATACAGACCCGCGAATGCTATCATACGGTAGTGGTATGATACAAAGCACTGAATTGCCACCTGTGGAATCAGGTGATGATTCGTGGGGAGATGACAATTCTCCCTATAATTTTCCACATCAAGATAGGATAACTTTTTCTGATGGTCGCGTTATGGGCTCCCCTCCACGTAATCTTGGAACACTTTCTCGTTCACAAATGGATAAATCTCCTATTTTTCGGCGGAATTCTTATATTGTCCAGAGTGGAGATACACTGCTCAGTATTGCACGACAAGTAGGGGTTAGTGTTGAGGCATTAAAATTAGCAAATGGTATAAACAGCAATTCCATTTATATCGGTCAGGTACTAGTTGTTCCAAGCAGGCGTACATTAGCAGCTTCAAATGCACACAATAATAACGATTGGGCAGTGTCAACTACAGAATCTACATCCCAATCTCAAGTGATGTCCTCTATAAAAAACAAGAAGTCCTCTCCTATATATAAAGCTCCTGTAACAACGCCACCCTCTGCAAAGATGAACAAATCAAGTTCTGAGAAAAATTTTTCTAAACAGATGACGCAATTGAAACATGAGACTGGTTTGTCAAGTACTGTTACGAATACAGATAATATGACGACTCCGCAAGCCACAGGAATTTCTAAGATGCGTTGGCCAGTACGAGGGCGTTTATTAAGCCAGTTCGGTCAAAAAAAGGGAACAGTAATGAATCGAGGAATAGATATTGCAGTGCCTGAAGGGTCTTCAGTAAAGGCGGCAGAAAATGGTGTGGTTATTTACGCGGGAGATGGATTAAAAGAGCTTGGTAATGTTGTGATGATTCGACATGAAAATGATATTATCACTATTTATGGATGTAATAGTAAGCTTGTTGTTAACAAAGGACAAAGGATAAGGCGCGGTGATGAGATTGCTAAATCTGGTGTTTCAGGAAATGTTAAAACGCCACGTGTCTATTTTGAGATGCGTAAGAATTCATTACCTGTTGATCCCCTTAAATATTTAGAAAACTAATTTATTGATGACTTTTACATTTGAATAGTCTTACAGTTTATAGAAAATTCATGAAAAACAATTGATTTTCTTAAATCAATAACATAGCAGAAAAAAATCATTGGTTTCAGGAGAGTAGTTCGTGGGGGGCGTTAGATATTACCATCTTTGTATTTGTGAAAGTGTAAGACAATAGTATCATACTATTTGTCAGCTTTGAGTGTTCCAATTGCTCTTGCATTTGAGAGAAGCATGAAAAAAAATTTCACGCCTTTCTTAAAAAGTTTTTATCTACAGGCTCATTTCATATGTGTGACGTGCAAGAAAATCGTTTTGATTAATTCAGAAGGTTTTAAATAAGAGCGTTTTATTGTATTTAGATCTGTCGTTCGATATCAAAAACGATAAATTATCTATATAAATTAAAGTTTGTTCATTAGAAAAATTATCTTGTATAATTTATTGAGTTAGTGAAAAGATTTATATTGTAGGATATACAATAGGGGAAAGTGAATCTATTTTTTAAGATTTTTCTCATTGTATTTTGGTATTCTGCCTCTTAAGGATTTATTGTATTTTTGTAAAGCTGTGATTAGATTATGTAGTTATTGCTTTTTATGATAAATTCTTTAGGAATTTTTTCTGTATCGGAATTTCATTTTAATAGAGTGGGAAATACCTGAGGTTTAACTATAGGAGATAAAAATGTTTATTACGAACGCTTATGCTCAAGTTGCAGGCGATGTTTCCGGTGGAATTTCATTTGCTAACGCTGTCCCATTCATTTTAATTTTTGCAATTATGTATTTTTTTATGATTCGTCCACAGCGTGCCCAAATGAAAAAACGCCAAGAAATGCTTAATGCAGTACGTCGTGGTGATACAGTTATAACGGGTGGTGGTATTATCGGCAAGGTTACGAAGGTTCACGACGAGAGTGGTGAGTTAGAGGTTGAAATTGGTGAGAGTATAAATATTCGTGTTATTCGCTCAACATTAGCTGATGTGCGCGTTAAAGGTGAGCCGATTGCAGAAAAAAAATCAAAACTTAATGCTAAAGCAAAAACACCACAAAAGTCTAAATCTAAAACGACAACGAAAGAAGATATGAGTATCTCTGAAGAGAAAAAAGCTATATCAAAGGAAAATGCATCTTAAGGTGTAATGGCAGTTTATTACATTTTTTAAGCATTTTTGTAAAAAGCTTGGCAAGATCAAGACAATTTCATTGGAAAAGGGGCTTTTATAGTGGCTACAGAAAATGGAGTTTTTGTTTTCTTTAGATTA
This sequence comes from Bartonella sp. AP20NXHL, assembly GCF_042196165.1. Taxonomy (NCBI): domain Bacteria; kingdom Pseudomonadati; phylum Pseudomonadota; class Alphaproteobacteria; order Hyphomicrobiales; family Bartonellaceae; genus Bartonella; species Bartonella sp. AP20NXHL. Next base: position 234,136 of record NZ_JBHIPV010000002.1, read on the forward strand.
TTAAAATAGTTGCTTTATTTATAGAATATTACGCAATTTTTTTCTGTTTTTTAAATAAGATCATTGTTTTTATAAAAAGAAATTTGTGAGTAAATAAGCTGAGGAAACTTTTTAAAAGATAGATTTATTGAAGCAGGTATAGCAATTTATCGCGATTTATTACCAAATTTTCCTATATTTGTTGTATGAGAAGATTAGGGTATTATATAAAAATTTTCACTTCAGTACTAGGTTATGGTTAACATATCAATGTTTATATCAGCCTTACTTTAATTTTTATGGTGAGAAGTAGCAAAGACAATTGGATTATTCAAAAATAAAAGGTGCTTATTCATGTTCGATGCAATTCAAATTCGTGAAGCACATTTTCCAAGTCGCGCACCTATTGATGCTTATGGAAATGGTGGGTTTCGTTTTGCTGATATGTCTCATAGAGGTTCTATTATTTGTGTACCATCAGGTATTTATGGCATTGACATGGCAGGGCCTATTCCCACTCAAGGGGATATATCTCGTATTTTAGAAGAAGCTTCTGAAATCGAAGTTTTATTAATAGGTACTGGAATTGAATTATTACGATTACCTGAAGAGTTACGGGTGCTTTTAGGGGAAAAACGTATTTCATCAGATACAATGAGTACGGGAGCGGCGGTGCGTACATTTAATGTTTTATTGGCTGAAGATCGCGCTGTTGCGGCGTTATTATTTGCGGTAGAATAGAGTATTGTTTAATAAAACAAATGCTCTCGTCTAGTATGAAAGACTTGTGCGATTATTTTTCTGCGCCGTAAAGTACCGTCGTTTAAGGCGGTGATATAAGGGTATAGAATATACATAACTTAACATATTAAAGTGTTTTTAAATACAAAAGTGTTTTTAAATACAGCGGCAAGTATTTAGGACAAAGCTTGCTCGTCGTTCCTAATGAATCACATGAGTGATCAACTCTTGGCACTTGAGACAGTTCATAAGAGGCATTTTTAATTCTTTCTTATACAGTTGTTACCTACAAGCCAGTTACGCTTGGGACGTGCAAGGGAATGGTTTTTATTAATTTAACATGGAATTGGTTTGAAATGAAAGCATATCTACGATATTTGGGATTCTAATTTAACATACAAAACAACAAATTATGATTATAAGTCAATGTATTGATAGTAACAGAAACTCACCGAGAACAATTGGACTTTTTACAAATTGGTGTTGGTAAGAACCTTTGTCTTTTAGGATGGGGAGGAGGTCAATGATTTGATGAAGTTTTTGTGATTAGTGCATTTTTATAAAATAACATTGTCATCTATCCACTGAAAAAGTGTTTTTCGTTGTTTGTTGTTCAAGTTTTACTATGCATGTTACGATTGTTTTTTAGCTTTTTTACTGCAAATGAAAACTTGAAGTCCTATAAGATAAGTTTTATCAGAAAAATTATTTATTTAATTTTTTTCTTTCTAAAACGAAAAGTGACTAGAAAAGAAACTTTAATTCACAATACAGTTAAGAGACACATTTAAAAATCTTATTTTCTGAACTGTATTTGCTTATCCTTCATTTTTTAATATGAATAAAAAGAGGATATTAATTTAATTGCTAAAAAAGGGACGTTAATAGGTTCATAGAATGATAGGCTCTCTTTCTTATTGTCTTGATATTTTACGTACCATAGATCGTGATCGCTATATATCAGTTTTATTTGCGCCTAAAAAAAAGCGCCAAGCATTGGCTGCTCTTTATGTATTTAATGCTGAAATTTCTCGTATTCGCGAAAGTGTACATGATCCACTCATAGGAGAAATACGGTTACGTTGGTGGTATGATGCTATTGCTCATGGTGAAATGCAAACGAGTGGAAACAATCCGATTTTGAATGATTTATTAAAAGCAATGACTCTTTTTAATTTACCTAAGACAGCTTTTTTACGTTATTGTGATGCGCAAATTTTAGATCTTTATCACAATCCAATAGAAACACTTCATGATCTAGAGCATTATTGTGGTGAGACAGCAGGCATAATTTTACAGCTTTCTTGTCAGATATTAGATCCTGAAACTGCACAAGAGTTTACAGATATCTATGAACATGGAGGGATTTCTCAAGGATTAAGCGGTGTATTGCGTCTTTTATCATTCATGCAATCACGATATCAATATTATTTACCTACTGATATATTAAAGGCTGTAGGAGTGAATAGGGAAGATTTGGAATCTCATCGTCTCAGTGATCAACAAAAGGGTCGTATTGTTGAAGCTATGGTAGCATTATCACGCGATCATTATACCCAATTTTACGAGTATTCTTGTACTTTACCTAGAATTCTTAAGCCAGCTTTTCTTCCATTGGTCATTGTACCGGCTTCTCTTCAAAAAGCTATACAGCTGGGGGCAGCAATTTTTCAAGAGAGTGCAACTTTGCCATTGATATATCGTTATTGGTTGATAACAAGGGCAGCAATAAGCGGCAATTTTCCAAAGATACTGTAAAAGAATATTACTACGTTGGAATGCGTAACATGGAGACTGATTTTCTCATATGAAGATAAAAGGAGCCATTGTGATTCCAAACCATTTTTTTGTTATAAAAAATGTTGATGTTTTGGTTGTTATGAACGCAAAAGAATAAGAAATTTTATGATCTTGAAAATACAGTGTATTTCTTCATCAGTAATATGTTTTATACAGTGTATTGGATGGGTGAGATACAGAGAAAGAAAAACATGAGATAAATCTTAATACATTGGTTTGTTTGATGAAGAACTTTTAAGTACTCTGAATGTATTGATTGTAGCTCATTTGCAAATGAAATAAAATTTCTATTTTATGAGAGAAGTTATCTTAGCAGTCTATAAGTCTATAAAAAACTCTTATTTTTGAGAAATTATAACATCATAATTGATGACTGTTATGATTTATGAATATATTGATTTATAATGATAATTTGTTTTTTCTCATATTGAATGAGAGTCTTGAATAGAAAAAGATTTCTCCATTTTTATAATGAATTTTAAAAATAGTTTTTTTGTATATTATAAGTTTGGTGTGTAAATGAAATCATTTAAGGAAGAAGCAATATGCTCCTTATGAATGATATTAAGAGTAGTAATATGATGAGCTATAAATGAGTGACGATAGGGATGATATTTATAGCTTAATGGGCGACAACCTTTACAACCTTTGGATGAATAATATTTTTTAATGCGTTGCAAAAACGACTCTACATTCCATTGACTATTTTCTCGCAAATCCATACATGCACTGATTTGCGAGAGAATGAATCATTATACAAATGTTTGATCCTAAGATATGCAAACAAGAGATCTATCTTACCTCTTCAACTATAGACGAAGAGCTGACGGAAACTTTATCAAATAAGTTCTTTAAATTATGTAAAATCTTTTTATTGGAGAGCGTTAAAGATCTGATTATAATTTGTGCTATTAATTTCCAAAGGATGTTCTTTATTGGCAACTTGTAGCATTTCTAGCTTGAGATCTTCTCTTATCATCATATCTATATTGGTGCGGACTTCAGTTGAAAGAGTATGAGACGTGATATCTTTAGGCATGGTTACAGTCTTTATTTGATAAATGATACGGTTTGTTGCAACCGGACCTTTTATGATGCCATAATGACCTTTGGGAGCGGAAAATAATGCTTTAATGCCTTCAACGCCAAGGGTTTCAGATGAGTCCTGACGCCGGAGGGTTGGTGTTGTTTGTTTTGTAACACCAAGGGTATGAGCAAGAGCAACAAGACTTTTTCCTTCCGTGAGCTGTTTGAGAGCATTTTGGGCTTTTCCATCAAGAAGACGTTGGATTTCCTCATTTTTCCATTGAGAAAGAACATCTAGCTTAGCCTCTTCAAGTGTCTTATCACGGGCAGGAATAATTTTATCGACCTTGTACCAGAGATATCCACCATTTTGAAAAGAGAGAGGATCAAGATCGACTCCTTCGTTTGATTGATAGATGGCATTCAGTAAAATATCTTTTTGAGGTAAATCCGTGAGTATTGCACCTTCAAGCGTTTTTCCTGTTTTATCAATGGTAATTGTGCGCAAAGATAACTTGTATTGGTCAGCTAACTCTTTGAGAGAAGCACCCTCAAAACGAGCATTTTCAATGGCTGCATAATTGTTACGGATATCATCAGTAGCACGATTTTTGGCAAGTGTTTGGCGAATATTTTCTTCTACACTTTCAAAAGGAAGAGAGCTTGAGGGTTCAATATGCGTGACGCGAATGATAACAGGTCCTTGTAAGTCATTTATCACAGAACTGACTTGGCCTTGTTGAAGTTCAAAAATTTCAGATGTCAGATGATTAGGAAGTTCATTTTCTGCGAGAGGCCCTTTTTTTATTTCATTAAGAGTCTTTTTTTCAGCTTTTACCAGTTCATCAAAACTCAATCCATCAGCTATTTTTTTTGCTGCATTATCGGCTTCTTCGCGTGAGGGGAATCGCAGTTCTTCGAATGTACGCTTTTCAGGCGTTACAAAACGTGAAGCATTTTGTGTATAATAGGCTTTCGCCTCATCTGTTGAGATATCTTGAGGTTTTACAAAATCATTAAGTTCCATAGATAGCAAAGAGACAGTGCGGTATTCTGGAGCACGAAATTGACTTTGATGTGTTTCAAACCATTTTTGTAATGTTGCGTAATCAGGATCAGCAATTGTTTTCTTTTCTTTTAGATCAATAACAAGATAATCAGCAATACGCATTTCTTCTTGATAAAGAGCAAGTGCTTTATAAAAGAGATTTGGTGCCTTCATATCAGAAAGTAAAGCAGCAATAAGCTGATTACGCTTTTCTTGTTTGGTGTAATAATTAAGAAAAGCACTTTCACTAATACGTAAATGCTGAAGATAGTTATAAAACAAGTTTTTATCAAAAGTGCCATTTACCTGGAACATCTTATCAGAACCAATCGTATGAGCTATTGTATCTTTTGAAAGACTTATTTTCATTTTACGTGCTTGTTCATCAAGAAGTACATTTTGTTGTAATTGATTAAATACAAAAGCAGGAATTTGGTATTGCTGCATTTCATTTGCTGTAAACATTCGTCCAAGATGAGCTGCATATGCTAAACGTGCGCTTTGATCGGCGAGTGCAAGACGATAATCATCGATAGTTACTGTGGACTTTCCAGATGTAATAAGATCTCTTTCACTTTTTTTGTGTAACTGCGGTACCCCCCATAAAAGAATGAAGCATAAGAGTAAAATAGCAAGGAAAATTCTAAAAATCCAAGAATTTGTAGCATTTCTTATGATGTCAAGCATTGTTCAGGTCCATTTTTAATGTGAGTTATTATCAAAGCTGTAATGGAATTTGCAATAAAGAGATGAAAGATGCAAGCTTTAAAGACTTGCTTTCATTTTATAATTTGGTAACTACAGATAAACAATGTATTGTAAGAGCTCTTGAGGTGAAAATATGTCTCAAAATATTCGGCCTTTTCTTGCTGGAAATTGGAAAATGAATGGAACGAGTGAATCGCTTGGAGAGTTGCGTGCTATTGCTACAGGCGTTAGCTCTGATCTAGGTCATCTTTTTGAGGCGCTTATTTGTGTTCCAGCAACGCTTTTATCGCGTGCTTCTAATACGCTGAATGGTGAAAATCTCCTTTTAGGAGGACAAAATTGTCACTTTGATGATCATGGTCCTTATACTGGAGATGTTTCAGCTTTTATGCTTAAAGAAGCGGGAGCAAGTCATGTTATTATTGGGCATTCAGAACGTCGTACAGTGTACCAAGAAAATGATGCGATTGTCTGTGCCAAAGTACAAGCTGCGTGGCGAGCAGGTCTTGTGGCTCTTGTGTGTATTGGTGAAACATTGGAGGAGCGTAAGAATAATAAAGTACTGGATATTCTCACGCAGCAGCTTGAAGAATCTTTACCAGATGATGCAACAGAAGAGAATACCATTATCGCTTATGAACCAGTTTGGGCGATAGGCACCGGCAATACAGCGACTCCAGAAGATATTGCAAAAGTACATCATTTCATTCGTGATAAGGTGCGCTCTCGTTTTGGTGATGAAGGCAATAAGATTCGTTTGCTTTATGGTGGATCCGTAAAGCCATCCAATGCATTTGAGCTTTTAAGCATTGCTCATGTTAATGGTGCTTTGATAGGTGGAGCAAGCTTAAAAGCGATTGATTTTTTAACTATTTGCGATGTTTGTCGTAAACTATAGCAGAGAAATTTGAGTTTCCCCTTGGATTGTGCGTTATTTATGTGTAAATAGCTATTAAAGAGTTATTTGAAGAGCAGGGTTTATGCAAACAGTACTTATAGTTATTCATTTTTTGATTGTGATTACTTTGGTTGGTGTTATATTAATTCAACCTTCAGAAGGTGGTGGGCTAGGTGTGAGTAATAGCTCAGGGTTGATGAAAACTCGTGGATCTCGAAACCCTTTAACACGTTTGACTGCTATTTTAGCCTGTTGTTTTTTTGTTGTGTCTATTGGACTTACCGTGGTGGGTAATATATCAAATTCTAGTTCTGATATCTTAAAGCGTATACCGGTTAATTCAGAACAGAATTCTACCAATAAAGGCTCAGGCTCAGTTCCATCATCAAATAATGAGTCTTCCCCTTCTGTTCTTGAACAGCTAGGAGGCACTTCGAATTCTCCGCAGGAACAGAAACAGTCCACAAATCCTGAAGCAGAAAGTCCAGTTCCACAGGTTCTTGAAAACACAGTTCCGGATAACAGTACAAAATAGTTTTTTAAGAAAATATAGACTTTTTAAAAAGGTGATTTTTTCACCTTTTTTATTTTAGAAGAAAAATTGTTTCTTTTTGCATTTTTTGCTGGAAAAATCATTATAAATTGCTTATCACCATAAGCCCATGGCACGTTATGTTTTTATTACTGGTGGTGTGGTTTCTTCCCTTGGAAAAGGCATCGCAGCGGCGGCGTTAGCAGCGTTATTACAGGCTCGTGGTTATCGCGTACGTCTTCGCAAACTTGATCCTTATTTAAATGTTGATCCAGGTACGATGTCACCTTATCAACATGGTGAAGTATTTGTGACCGATGATGGTGCAGAAACGGATCTTGATCTTGGTCATTATGAGCGTTTTACTGGGCGTTCTGCAAATAGCCAAGATAGTATTACAACAGGGCGTATTTATCGCAATATCATTGAACGAGAGCGGCGTGGTGATTATTTGGGGGCAACAGTCCAAGTTATTCCTCATGTTACGGATGAAATTAAGAGATTCATTACGATGGGAAATGAAGAATTTGATTTTGTTTTGTGTGAGATAGGTGGAACGGTTGGTGATATTGAAGCAATGCCTTTTCTAGAAGCGATTCGTCAGCTTCGCAATGAGCTACCGAGACAAAATGTCGTTTATGTCCATCTCACATTAATGCCTTATATTCCTTCAGCAGGTGAATTAAAAACGAAACCAACACAACATTCTGTCAAAGAATTGCAAGCAGTTGGTATTTCTCCTGATATTTTGCTTGTACGTGCAGATAGATCTATTCCAGAAACAGAACGGTGCAAATTATCACTTTTTTGCAATGTTCGCTCCAATGCAGTCATTCAGGCATTAGATATGCCAACGATTTATGATGTTCCTATGGCATACCATAAGGAAGGTTTGGACTCTGAAGTTCTTTGCGCTTTTGGAATTGATTCGGCACCTTCCCCCAAGATGGATCGTTGGGAGGATATTACGCATCGTATTCACAATCCTGAAGGAGAAGTCACGATTGCTATTGTAGGAAAATATACGGGCTTAAAGGATGCTTATAAATCTCTTATTGAAGCGATTGCGCATGGTGGTTTAGCGAATAGAGTGAAAGTTAATATTGAGTGGATTGATTCGGAACTTTTTGAAAAAGAAGATTCTGTTTCAGCTTTACAAAAAGCCCATGGAATTTTGGTTCCAGGTGCTTTTGGGGCACGTGGGGCAGAAGGGAAGATTCGAGCAATTCAATTTGCACGAGAGCGTAAAGTTCCATTTTTAGGGATTTGTTTTGGGATGCAATTAGCTTGTATAGAAGCTGCGCGCAATATTGCACAGATTGAGAATGCTTCATCGAGTGAGTTTTGCGAAACAGACAATCCAATTGTAGGTTTAATGACAGAATGGCTTAAAGGAGACGTCCTTGAAAAACGTACAAGAAATGGTGATCTCGGCGGTTCGATGCGCCTTGGTGCTTTTGCTGCTGAATTAAAAGAAGAGAGTCATATTGCTCAAATTTATGGGATGACCAAGATTGTCGAGCGACATCGTCATCGTTATGAGGTTAATATTGATTATAAGGATAAGTTAGAACAGTGTGGTTTGATTTTTTCTGGGATGTCTCCTGATGGTATTTTACCAGAAACGATAGAATATGTAGATCATCCATGGTTTATTGGTGTTCAATATCATCCAGAATTAAAATCCCGCCCTTTTGATCCACATCCGCTTTTTTCTTCTTTTATTGAAGCTGCTGTAGAACAAAGTCGATTAGTTTAATGCATAAATTGGGTTACTTTGCTTTTGAGGGATAAAATGACTAAACCAAATGCCCGTGTGAAAGTTGGAAATATGATTTTTTCAAATGAAATGCCTCTTTCATTAATTGCAGGGCCGTGTCAGATGGAAAGTCGTGATCATGCTTTTGAAATGGCTGGTCGTATTAAAACAATTACCGATCAGCTTGGTATCGGGTTTGTTTATAAATCAAGTTACGATAAAGCCAACAGAACCTCTTTGGGGGCGGCACGTGGTATTGGTCTTGAAAAAGCAATGTCCATTTTTTCTGATTTAAAAAAAGAGTTTAATTGTCCCATATTAACTGATGTGCATACAGAAGAGCAATGTACAATTGTTTCTTCTACAGTGGATATTTTACAAATACCGGCTTTTTTATGTCGTCAAACAGATCTTTTGGTAGCAGCAGCCAAAACAGAATGTGTTATTAACATTAAAAAAGGTCAGTTTTTAGCGCCGTGGGACATGGAGAATGTTTTAAAAAAGGTTGTTTACAGTGGTAATCCGAATGTTATGCTTTGTGAGCGAGGCACGTCATTTGGTTACAACCGACTTATTTCTGATATGCGTTCGTTGCCTATTTTACGTTCATTTGGTGCTCCTGTTATTTTTGATGCAACGCATTCTGTTCAAGAACCTGGGGGGCAGGGGGCTTCATCTGGTGGGCAGCGTCAATTTGTTGAAATTTTAGCGCGTGCAGCTGTCTCTGTTGGGGTAGCTGGTATTTTTTTAGAAACACATCAAGATCCAGATAATGCACCTTCTGATGGACCCAATATGGTTAAAGTTGATGATTTACAAAGATTGCTTGAGACTTTAATGGAATTTGATTATCTGTCAAAAAAGTTGAGTTGAGAAGAGAAAAAATATTTCATTAATAGGGCATTATAAATGAATCGAGACTTTTATTGGATAAGGAAACACATATGACTATAATTGTCGATATCATTGGGCGTGAAGTTCTTGATAGCCGTGGTAATCCAACGGTAGAAGTTGATGTTCATTTGGAGAATGGAGCTTTTGGTCGCGCTCTGGTTCCTTCGGGAGCTTCAACAGGAGCACACGAGGCTATAGAGCTTCGTGATGGTGGTTTGCGCTATCAAGGGAAAGGTGTTGAAAAAGCGGTTGCTGCAGTTAATGGCGAAATTCTTGAAGAACTTGGTGGGCGGGATGCAACAAATCAAATTGCTATTGATCAAGCAATGATTGCTTTGGATGGAACGCCAAACAAAGCCCGTCTTGGTGCCAATGCACTTCTTGGTGTTTCATTAGCTGTTGCAAAAGCAGCTGCGGATTCATTAAATTTACCTTTGTATCGTTATATTGGTGGTACACAAGCGCATATTCTTCCAACCCCCATGATGAATATTATTAATGGTGGCGTTCATGCTGATAATTTGATTGATTTTCAAGAGTTTATGATTATCCCTATAGGAGCTCCTACTGTAAAAGAAGCTATCCGTTATGGCGCTGAGATTTTCCATGCATTGAAAAAGCGTTTAAAAGATGCGGGTTATAATACCAATGTTGGTGATGAAGGTGGTTTTGCACCTCAATTTAAAAGTGCTGATCAAGCAATTGATTTTATTATGGAATCTATCATGATATGTGGCTATAAACCAGGTGAACAAATTGCCATTGGTTTAGACTGTGCTTCAACCGAATTTTATAAAAATGGTTCGTATTTTTATAAAGGTGAGGGGAAATGCCGAGACATCCAAGAGCAGGTAGATTATTTAGCACATCTTGTGAAAAATTATCCTATTATTACAATTGAAGATGGAATGGCAGAGGATGATTGGGAAGGTTGGAAGTTACTCACTGACACAATTGGAGAAAAATGTCAGCTTGTTGGCGATGATTTGTTTGTAACGAATTCAGCACGTTTGCGTGATGGTATCAAAATGGGGGTAGGCAATTCTATTCTCATAAAAGTTAATCAAATTGGTACATTGAGTGAAACACTTGATGCTGTAGAAGTAGCACATAAAGCAGGTTATCGTGCCATTATATCTCATCGTTCAGGCGAAACAGAGGATTCTTTCATTGCAGATCTTGCGGTTGCAACGAATTGTGGACAAATTAAAACAGGTTCTCTTGCACGTTCGGATAGATTAGCCAAATACAATCAACTTATTCGTATTGAAGAAATGCTAGGAGCCCAAGCGCGTTATGCTGGTGATTTAGTGTATAGTTCTGAGCACAAAATATGAAAGTATAAGATCATTTAGATTATGAAATTGAGATTTCTTATCAAAGGCATATACGCAATAATTTTTAAGTGTTTAAATTTATAGGGATTAAGATGAGAGGTATAATTATTAGTCAAGATCAAGGAACTTATCTCGTTGCTGGTGATGATGGTAAACGTTATCAGTTTGCGACTTGGGATTGGTTGGGAAAGAATCCACCAAGGATTGGTAATGCTGTTGATTTTGTCTGTGAAGGGGGGGTTGTCAGTTCTGTTTTTCCATTGTTGAGATCAGGTACAGAGAACACAAAGATAATGTTCGCACTGCTTTGTTGGGTTGCAGGTATCTTTGGTGTCCATCGCTTTATGGTTGGTAAAGTTAGGACTGGTGCTTTAATGCTAGTTCTATCTTTATCATTGTTTGGATTGATAATTACCGGCATTTGGGCAATTGTTGATTTTATAGTCATTCTTGGTGGAAGATTTACGGATAAAGATGGAAATCAGATTACAGATTTGTGAAAATCTTATAATAAAAAAAGGTAATTTAGCTCGCTTTTTATTTTTATAAATATATTAAGTTGCATCATGCGAAATTATTGTACTACATTTATTTAATATGAGATATTAAAAAACATGTACAGCTAAGTAAACGTATTGAAAAAGACAATGCTATTTTATATGGGTAAAGCAAAGATATAAATCAACTAAAGCATGTTTTTTGTTACTGCTTATAGCAGGGGGAAATATTAGATTATTGGGGAGTTACGAACTATTTTAATTTCATGTTTATCATGGTGAGTACGAATTGTATTTACACCGTGAGGTTAATCCGCATATTATCGAATTAGAAATAATCTCTTTATGAATAACACATGAGGAGCAGCTTTATAGGTGGGCAAGAATGAAAGGTAAGATTATTGGTCAGGATCAAGGAGATTATTTTGTTTCAGGGGCTGACGGTAAGCGTTATCAATTTACGAGTTGGGATTGGTTAGGAAAAAAAACACCAAAAGTGGGTGATACCGTTGATTTTGTATATGAAGATAATGTTGTTAAATCTGTTCTCCCTCTCGTGAGTAAAACTCAGTCAGAAAAATCAAGATTGGCGATAGCACTTGTTTGTTGGTTTTTTGGATGGTTGGGAATTCATCGCTTTATGGCAGGTAAAGTTGGAACGGGTATTGTAATGCTTCTTATAAGCCTACTAAGTATACCATTTACTTTTGGGGTAGGGATACTTTTAGTAACTGGTCCTTGGTCATTCATTGATTTTATAGTTATTTTATCCGGATATTTTAGGGATGAAAATGGGGATAAAATTATAAATTGGTAGAAATTTTAGAATAATATAAAATGTAAAGAGTGAGGCACTTTCTTTACTTTTAATGTTGTCAATATATTAATTTAATAATGTAAATTATTTTAATATATGTCTTTAAATGTGAAATATTAAAGAAAATTATGAATATTTAAATAAAACTATTGAAAAAGACTGTACTATTTCATATGAAAAAAGCAAAGGTGCAAATCGAACAGCGTGCTTTGTATTACCACTTGTAATTGCGGGAATTTTAAGTTGTTGGGGAATTTTTAGCTTTTTAAATTGTCATATATCACGGTGAATACAGACTGTATTCATGCTGTGAGGTTTATTCAACATATTATCATATTAGAAGAAAAGCTTCTTTATGAATAACAATTTTATAGGTGGTGAAGATGAAAGGTAAGATTATTGGTCATGATCAAGGAGATTATTTCATTTCAGGGGCTGATGGTAAGCGCTATCAGTTTGCGAATTGGGATTGGTCAGGAAAAACGCCGCCGAAAGTTGGTGACGTCGTTGATTTTGTGTGTGAAGGGGATACCATTAAATCTATTTTCCCTATCTTGACTGAAGGTCAGTCACAGCAATCAAAAGTGACGTTAGCGGTCGTTTGTTTTTTTCTAGGTGGACTAGGACTTCATCGTTTTATGGTTGGTAAAGTTGGAACGGGCATTGCAATGCTTCTTATAAATATAATAAGTGTAATACTTATAATAAGTGTAATACTTATGCCGGTAGGGCTTATAGGAATTTTTTTGATAATTACACCTTGGGTATTGATTGATTTTATAGTCATTTTAACAGGAAGTTTTAAGGACAAAGATGGGTGTAAAATCACAACTTAGAGGATATCCAATATTTATAATATAAAAAGTGGGTTATTCAGCTTACTTTAATTGTATTAAGGGGGGGACTTTGATGATAACAAATTATTTTGGTGTAGATTTGGTAATGAGGTATTAATCAAAATCATGCATAGTTGGGCAAAATATTAAAAAATTTGTGCTGTAAAGACTGTGCTATTTTATGTGGACAAAGCAGAAACGTCGATCAATCAAAGTACGCTTTGTACTACCTCTTATGACGGTGGGAGTCTTAAGCTATTTCAGTTATCACATTTATCATGGTGAGTATGGATTGTATTCACGCAGTGAAGTTAATCAGCATATTAGCGAATTAGAAAAGGAGCTTCATAAAATAGAAGCTGAGCGGATATTCATGGAAAAGCGTATTTCTCTTTTACGCAATGGGCATATAGAAAAAGATATGTTGGATGAGTATGTCCGAAAGAATTTGAACTTCTCTAAGCCAAATGAACTGACAATCTTAATACCTTGAAATGATACCAAAGGTAAATGAAAAATCGCTTAATTTAAACAACAATCAGCAATGATATTGTTTAAGCCGATTGATAAGGCTTGTAACTTTTGTTCGTAAAGGTTATTCCTAAATAATCATAAAAGGGAGTTTAATATGGCAGAACGACTTAAAAAAAATTCTGCGTCGGCGGCGCGCACTGCATTATCAAGCACCACAAAGAAAGCACCAATAGCAGATTTTACAAAAGAAGAAGAAATTGATGCTTATCGTGAAATGCTTTTAATTCGCCGTTTTGAAGAAAAAGCAGGACAACTTTATGGTATGGGGCTTATAGGGGGATTTTGTCACCTTTATATTGGTCAGGAAGCCGTTGTTATAGGAACATTGAAAGCGGCAAAAGAAGGTGATCAGGTTATTACGTCTTACCGTGATCATGGTCATATGTTAGCGGTTGGGATGAGTCCGCGTGGGGTTATGGCAGAATTAACGGGGCGCCAAGGTGGCTTTTCCAAAGGGAAAGGTGGCTCGATGCATATGTTCTCTAAAGAAAAGAACTTTTATGGGGGACATGGTATTGTTGGTGCGCAGGTTCCCATTGGTTCAGGTTTGGCATTTTCGAATCAGTACCTTGATAAAGATAATGTGACATTGGTTTATTTTGGTGATGGTGCTGCAAATCAGGGGCAGGTTTACGAGAGTTTTAATATGGCTTCACTTTGGAAGCTTCCCGTTGTTTATATTATTGAAAACAATCAGTATGCTATGGGAACGTCAGTTTCACGTGCATCTGCAGAAACTGATTTTTCCCGACGTGGTCTTTCTTTTGAAATTCCAGGTATTGTTGTTGACGGTATGGATGTTCGATCAGTAAAAGGAGCTGCTGATGAAGCTATTTCTTGGGCACGCTCAGGTAAAGGACCGATCATTCTTGATATGCAGACCTATCGCTATCGTGGTCATTCCATGTCTGACCCAGCAAAATATCGTTCAAAGGAAGAAGTCCAAAAAATAAAAGAGGAGCACGATCCGATTGATCAAGTAAAAAGTCGGATTCTTAAAAAAAATTGGGCGAGCGAAGACGATTTAAAATCTATTGAGAAAGAGGTCCGTGCAATTGTTGCTGATGCGGTAGATTTTGCACAAAGTGATCAAGAGCCAGATGCTTCTGAGCTCTATACTGATATTTTAGTTTGATGCGAGGGAAGCAAGTATGTCTATTGATATTTTGATGCCGGCGCTTTCACCAACTATGGAAGAAGGTAAACTGTCTAAATGGCTCAAGAAAGAAGGTGATAAGGTTAGCTCTGGCGATGTTATTGCTGAAATTGAAACGGATAAGGCTACAATGGAAGTAGAGGCCGTTGATGAAGGTACTCTTGGTAAAATTTTTGTGCCTGAAGGTTCAGAAGGCGTAAGGGTTAACACTGTTATTGCAATTTTGTTAGAAGAAGGTGAGCGTGCTGAGGATATTTCGCAACCTACTGATATAGCACAAAAACCTAAGGAATCTGCTCTTTCTCTACCTTTGTCAGTTCCGCAGGCTGCTCCTACTTTTGATACATCTCTTAATTTTGATATTCCAGCGGGAACACAAATGGTTACAATGACAGTTCGTGAAGCGCTTAATCAGGCTTTGGCTGAAGAAATGCGGCGTGATGAAACAGTTTTTCTTATGGGGGAAGAAGTCGCGCAATATCAAGGTGCCTATAAGGTTAGTCAGGGTTTGTTGGAAGAGTTCGGGGAACGCCGAGTTATTGATACCCCAATTACAGAGCACGGCTTTGCTGGGCTGGCTGTTGGGGCTGCTTTTGGTGGGTTACGTCCTATTGTCGAGTTTATGACCTTTAATTTTGCGATGCAGGCGATGGACCAAATTATTAACTCAGCAGCCAAAACACGTTATATGTCTGGTGGACAAATGACCGCTCCTATGGTTTTCCGAGGTCCCAATGGTGCGGCTGCCCGTGTTGGTGCTCAACATTCTCAATGCTATGCTGCATGGTATAGTCATGTACCAGGTCTGAAAGTTGTCATGCCTTATAGTGCTGCAGATGCAAAAGGTTTGCTGAAAGCTGCTATTCGTGATGATAATCCTGTTATTTTCCTTGAAAATGAGATTTTGTATGGGCATCAATTTGATGTTCCTCAACTGGATGACTTTCTTTTGCCTATTGGTAAGGCGCGTATTCATAAGTCTGGACAAGATGTGACGATTGTTGCATGTGGAATTGGGATGCATTATGCTGTTCAAGCGTTACCAGAAATTGAAAAACTTGGTATTGATGTTGAATTGATTGATTTACGAACCATTCGCCCTATGGATCTTCCAACAATTCTTTCGTCAGTTAAAAAAACAGGTCGTTTGGTAACAATTGAAGAGGGATTTCCTCAGTCATCCGTGGGAACTGAAATAGCAACGCGTGTTATGCAGCAGGCTTTTGACTATCTTGATGCGCCAATTGCTACGATTTCTGGCAAAGATGTTCCGATGCCTTATGCCGCTAATCTTGAGAAGTTGGCTTTGCCTAATACTGCTGAAATTATTGAGGCAGTTCAGGCTGTGACATACAGAGCATAACGGAGGAAAGCATAATGCCCATTAAAATTACAATGCCAGCGCTTTCCCCTACGATGGAAGAGGGAAATTTAACAAAATGGAATATTAAGGAGGGAGATAAGGTTTCCTCTGGTGATGTTATTGCTGAAATTGAGACGGATAAAGCGACAATGGAAGTCGAAGCCGTTGATGAAGGTAGGGTTGCTAAAATTGTTGTTCCTGCTGGAACACAAGGCGTTAAAGTAAATGCTTTAATTGTTGTTTTAGCAGAAGAAGGTGAAGATTTAGCTGAAGCTGCAAAAGTTACAGAAGAAATCTCTTCTTCTACAAGACAAGAATCAGAGGGCATAAAACAGACAGATTCTCTGAAACAGACGGACTCAAAGGGAATAAAAATGTCTCATGAATCATCAACTGGGCAATTAATACAGCAAGATAAAAAAGAAGCTCGTCTTTTTGCCTCTCCCTTAGCGCGGCGATTAGCATCTCAGGCAGGTCTTGATTTATCCCTTATTTCTGGAAGTGGTCCGCATGGGCGTATTATTAAGCGCGATGTGGAAAAAGCTGTGAGCAGCGATATTTCTAAAGTGTCTTATTCATCACAGATAGGGGAGCTAACAGCTACAGGTGCTTCAGACAAACAGATATTGAAACTCTTCAAAGAGGATGAATATAGCTTCGTTCCCCATAATAATATGCGTAAAACAATCGCGACACGTTTGGTGGAATCAAAACAGAAAGTCCCACATTTCTATGTAACGGTAGATTGTGAACTTGATGCGCTATTAGCACTGCGTACACAACTGAATGCTGCTGCACCAATGGTTAAAAGGCAGGAAGAAACTCAGCCTACTTATAAGCTTTCTGTTAATGACATGGTGATCAAAGCTGTCGCACTTTCTTTGAAAGCGGTTCCTGATGCGAATGTCTCTTGGCTTGAAGGTGGGATGATTCATCATAAACATTGTGATGTTGGGGTTGCTGTTTCTATTCCCAATGGATTAATTACACCGATTATTCGCCATGCAGAGGAAAAGCCGTTATCACTTATTTCCAAAGAGATGAAGGATTTTGCAAAGCGTGCGCGCGAGGGCAAGTTAAAAATGGAAGAATATCAGGGTGGAACAACAGCTGTATCAAATATGGGGATGTATGGTATAAAAAGTTTTTCTGCTATTCTTAATCCACCGCATGCGACGATTTTTGCGATTGGTGCAGGGGAGCAGCGTGCCGTTGTTAAAAATGATGCATTAGTCGTTGCGACAGTTATGTCAGTTACGATTTCTGCTGATCATCGTGCTGTCGATGGTGCTTTAGCAGCAGAGATCGCGCGGACTTTTAAGAAGATGATTGAAAATCCATTAGCAATGTTGGTTTGAACTGTTTAACAGTTCTTCACGTAAATTGTGAGAGAGTGTATTAAGAGAATAAAAGCAAATTTAACGAGTTTGAAGAGCAATGTTATTGCTATTTCTGGTTTGGGTAAAGCATTTACGTAAGCAAAAGACATAAGATGATTCTGTCATGTTATTTTGCAGACTTAAGTTCAAAAAGTGCATATCCGTTTTATATATATCCATGGAGGAATTACTGTGGCAAATCTTTATGATGTAATTGTGATTGGATCAGGTCCAGGCGGATATGTAACCGCAATTCGTGCAGCACAATGTGGCTTTAAGACTGCGATTGTTGAACGTGAACATTTGGGAGGGATCTGTTTAAATTGGGGATGTATTCCCACAAAGACCCTTCTACGTTCAGCGGAAATGAAACATTTTGCTGAACATGCGAAAAATTATGGACTAAAAATTAATGGTTCAATTGAGGCAAACATCAAAGATGTTGTGGCACGTTCACGCGGTGTTTCAGCACGTTTAAATGCTGGTGTTGATTTTCTAATGAAAAAAAACAAAATTGATATTATTTGGGGTGAAGCAAAGCTTACTAAAGAAGCAAAGGGAAGCCATCCTGCGGAAATTATGGTTTCTTCATCCTCAAAACCGATTATGCAACCGCAAAATCCAGTCCCTAAAGGAACGTTAGGGGAGGGAACTTATCAAGCAAAGCATATCATTATTGCAACGGGCGCACGTCCTCGTGTTCTTCCTGGTATTGAACCAGATGGAAAACTCATTTGGACTTATTTTGAAGCTATGATACCGCCAGCAATGCCAAAATCGCTTTTGGTTATAGGGTCTGGGGCTATTGGCATTGAATTTGCCTCTTTTTATCGTGATATGGGGGCGACAGTAACTGTTGTTGAAATGATGCCTCATATCATGCCTGCTGAAGATATTGAAATTTCAACGTTTGCTCGTAAACAGTTAGAGAAAAGAGGTTTACGCATTCTTCGTCAAGCAAAAGTAACAAAGGTTGAAAAGTCTTCCGATTCTGTGACTGTACATATTGATGTTCAAGGTAAAATAGAGACAATAACTGTTGACCGGTTAATTTCCGCTGTAGGGGTGCAAGGTAATATTGAGAATCTTGGTTTAGAATCTTTGGGAATAAAAACCGATCGCGGGTGCATTGTAACTGATGAATGGAGTTGGACGGGGGTGGAAGGCATTTATGCTATTGGTGATGTAGCAGGTCCTCCTATGTTGGCCCATAAAGCAGAAGAAGAAGGAGTGATATGTATTGAGCATCTTGCAGGTTTGAAGAGTGCTCATCCGCTTGATAAAAGAAAAATTCCAGGGTGTACATATTGTACACCACAGGTTGCTTCTGTAGGGCTTTCAGAAGCGGCTGCAAAAGAAGCAGGTTATGATATACGTATTGGTCGTTATTCTTTTGCTGCGAATGGTAAGGCGATTGCTTTGGGTGAAGATCAGGGGTTAGTAAAAACGATTTTTGATAAAAAAACAGGACAGCTTCTCGGGGCCCATATGGTAGGGGCTGAGGTAACAGAATTGATACAGGGTTTTGTTATTGCTATGAATCTTGAAACAACAGAAGAAGAATTAATGCATACTGTCTTTCCACATCCGACCTTATCGGAAATGATGAAAGAAAGTGTATTAGATGCTTATGGTCAAGTTTTAAACGCTTGATGACTGGATTGTATGAAAAATTTTATATTTTTGATTGTTACTTCGTATTTATAAGGCAAAGGCTTAAATGGTTACGGTTGTTGATAGAGTTACAAATAGACGTTTGCGTCATCCTGAAAAGGCACATCGTCCTGATACAAGCGTTCAAAAAAAGCCAGATTGGATTCGTGTAAAAGCGCCAACATCACCAATTTATAAGGAAACACATGGTATTGTACGTACGCATAAGTTAGTGACTGTATGCGAAGAAGCTGGTTGCCCTAATATTGGCGAATGTTGGAGCCAGAGGCATGCTAGCTTTATGATTTTAGGTGAAATATGTACGCGTGCTTGTGCTTTTTGTAACGTTGCAACAGGTATTCCACTTGCCGTTGATGATAATGAGCCAGAACGTGTCGCCGATGCTGTTGCACGGATGGAATTAAAACATGTTGTCATTACATCTGTTGATCGTGATGATCTTGCTGATGGTGGTGCTGAGCATTTTGCAAAAGTTATTTATGCGATTCGTCAAAAAACTCCTAAAACAACAATTGAAGTTCTTACACCTGATTTTCGTCATAAGGATGGCGCTTTAGAAGTTGTTGTTGCTGCTAAGCCTGATGTTTTTAATCATAACTTAGAAACAGTTCCTTCTAAATATTTGAAGGTCCGTCCAGGGGCGCGTTATTTTCATTCAATTCGTTTATTACAACGCGTTAAAGAACTTGATCCAACAATTTTTACAAAATCGGGAATTATGGTTGGCCTTGGGGAGGAGCGAAATGAGATTTTGCAATTGATGGATGATTTGCGCGCTGCTGATGTTGACTTTATGACAATTGGACAATATTTGCAGCCTACACGAAAACATCATCCAGTTATTCGTTTTGTGCCTCCTGAAGAATTTGAGTCTTTTGCCAAGATTGGTAAAGTAAAAGGATTTTTACATATGGCTTCCAATCCTCTGACGCGTTCATCTCATCACGCTGGAGATGATTTTGCCATTTTGCAAAAAGCGCGTGATGAAAAATTTTCCTTACAGAGATAATTATGCCGATTTTTACAATACATCGGCAGATCACCCATAGTGCCAGTGAAATGTTTGATCTGGTTTCAGATATTGAGCGTTATCCTGAATTTTTACCAATGTGTGAGTCTTTAATAATACGTTCTCGAAAAGAATATGGAAAAAAAATATTGCTTCTTGCGGATATGACCGTTGGCTATAAGATTATTCGTGAAACTTTTACGACTCAAGTATTTCTTCAGCCGGAAAAAAGTCTTATAGAAGTTAAATATATTGATGGTCCATTCAAATATCTTGAAAATCGTTGGGCCTTTCATGATATTGAAAATACCAATGCATGTAATGTAGAGTTTTTTATTGATTATGAATTTAAAAGTAAAACGCTTGGATTAGTGATGGGCTCAATGTTTGATATTGCGTTTCGTAAATTTACCGAGGCTTTTGAGAAGCGTGCGCATCAGATTTATGGCTCTACGGTAACATAGTCTATTCTGTTATTTTTTAACAATACGTATTGCTTATAACAGCGTGAAGGTGAAAACCGGTTTCCATCTTTACTATTTGTTTTTAATTCAGCTTTCAAAAGCATATTGAAGGAACATCATTTTAAATGATGAAGATGATGTACAGCTTCACTCTTTTGTTTCTCTCTTTTTTAATGGATACATATCCGTTAAACAGAACGCCCAAATAGAACATGCTTGCGTCATACCCATTTCATAATAGTGCTCATAATAAATAGTATAGATCCTTCGTAAAAGCATATAAACTCCACATCTGTACGTTTATGAACAAGTCAGCCTGCACCATTTATTTGCCATCTCTCAAGATGTTGCGCCAGCTCTTAGCACTTGAGAGAGAGGTACAAGTGTCCCTTTCTTTAATCATTTTATTTACTACAGTTTTTTTCTCTTGTGGCGTGCAAGTGAATAAATTTGATTAATTCAACCTACACAGGGCTGAAGTGAGATAACTTTACGCTATTCAGGTCTTTCATTTTCAAGGTGTGGGCGACTATAGACTCAATGTGGAATAGAGAATTTTGAAATTAGTATGGGGAATTCAGTGAAGTAATTCCAGAATCATTTTAAAAACATTTTCAACAGTTGCATGGCGGATAGCATTGCGATTAAGATGAGCAAAGTGCATTTCTTTGTGCAGGGGGGGGTGATTTTTATAAGCTACTGCGCAATGCACAAGTCCTACAGGTTTATCAAGACTTGCACCTCCTGGACCAGCAATCCCTGTTACAGAAACTGCAATGTCAGCTTGTGAATGTTTTAATCCACCCTCCGCCATTGCAAGAGCAACTTCTTTTGAAACGGCACCATAGGTTCTTATAAGTTCAGCACAAACGCCAACAAGGCGTGTTTTGGATTCATTTGAATAAACAACAAATCCACAGTCGAGAACATCTGACGATCCTGCAATATTTGTGAGGCTTGCAGCAATGAGTCCCCCTGTACAAGACTCTACAGTTGTTAACAGTAAACCTTTTTGGCGAAAGGTATTAAGGACTTCATGTGCTTGTTTTTCACAAAGATATGTCATTGGGGAATTTCTCCTGAATAAAGAACGCTCGCTGTTGCAAGAGCAGCAATTCCCTCACCACGACCAATAAATCCAAGCTTTTCATTTGTTGTTGCTTTGATAGAGATTCGATCAGGTGTCATTGCAAGTATTGTCATAAGATTTTCTGTCATAGCATGACGATAGGGACCAATTTTAGGATTTTCAGCGATAATTGTGATATCAACATTGGCGATACGACCATCTGCTTGTTTTATAATATCGAGAGCATGACGGAGAAAAATTTCTGATGATACATTTTTCCATTGAGGATCAGAGGGAGGAAAATGTGTACCGATATCTCCAGCACCTTGAGTTGCAAGAAGGGCATCTGTTAATGCATGAAGAGCAACATCCGCATCGGAGTGTCCATTTAATTTTTTATGAAAAGGGATTTTTATACCACATAATATAAGAAAATCACCATCTTCAAAAGAGTGAACATCATAACCATTGCCAGTACGGATATCAGGAAACATTTGCATTTTCTTTTGGAGATATAAATGTGCAGTATTAAAATCTTCATGCCATGTAATTTTTATGTTGTTAGGATCCCCAGGAACGGTACGCATAGGAATTCCAAACCATTCGGCAATTGCAGAATCGTCAGTGAATTCTTGTTTGCAAGCTTGTTTTGCTTGTTTATGGGCCGCTAAGATATGTTCAAAGGGAAAACACTGTGGAGTTTGTGCACTATAAAGATGGGTACGGGGAATTGTTTCTAAAACATGCTGATTATTTATACGTTTAAGGGTATCAGAGATGGGCAGAACAGGAAGAACACCTTCTTGAGGCGTGATAGTGTTGTGAATGTTATTAAAAAGCTTGTTTTCAATAAAAGGGCGTGCACCATCATGAATATGCACATATTGGGGGGAAAATTTTTTAAGTGCCTGAAGTCCATGTAAGGTAGAGATTTGACGTGTATTGCCTCCTTCAACGATAATAAGGCGCTCTTTAAAATCGCCAATAGCTTGTTCACAGATTTGACGATCTTCTGGATGAATAACAAGGATAATTGTTGTGATAGCTGGATGCTGCAAAAAACAATGCACGGTATGATAAATAATCGGCTTTTGTCCTAGAAGCCGATATTGTTTTGGAATTTTATAGGGAGATCCTGCTCTTTCACCCCGTCCAGCGGCTAATATTATTGCTGCAATAGAAATACTTAATCTCCTTGTATTATAATCTTAGTTTTCTTTTTTGTCATTAATTTTAAAATGATTTTGAAAGGATGGTTGTTGTAGATCAGCAAGGGATATCATGGACAACACCTCAAAAAAAGCATTTAATGCTTTTTGAAGTGCGGTATTTAAACCACAAAAATCAAACAAGGGGCAAGTTGGTTCTGCAGTATCGAAACATTCTGCTAGGGAAAAGTTGTCTTCTGTTACTTTCACAACATCAGCGACTGAAATCTCTGCTGCGGGTTTAGCCAATCTAACTCCACCATTGCGTCCACGCACTGTTTGTATAAAACCTGCTTGAACAAGCAGCTGAAGGATTTTAAATAAAAAAAGTTCTGAAACGGCATATGCTTTAGCAATTTCTGGAACACGACTGAGAGTTCCCTGATTATCTGCACAATACATGAGCATTCGAAGAGCATAATTTGTTTGTTTTGTTAATCGCATCTCATTTCCTTCGTAAAGTATCGTCGAACACAGTCTATTTTAAAGATATTTTGCAAAATATAGAAGCTTTTCCTCATTGACTATATTTGCCCTATTTTAAATGTAGTATTAGTATTGTCAATTTTTGCTACAAAAGGTTATATGAGAATAATGGGATAAGGGTATGTAAGCTCATGACGAATATAACATCTGTGACGAATCTTCAAGACATAGATAAAAATACTTATAACGATGAGTTGTATCGTTTAAGTAAGGTATATATTTTTTTAGGGATTACAATTATTGTATTGGCTTTACTTACGGCCTCTGTTTCGTTTATTATTCTTATTGGATTAACTCCTGTTGTTCCCAGTAGAACAGTAACCCTTATTCTTATAGGGATTAATAGTTTTTGGGTTTTAGGGCTTATTGTCATCGTTTTTTATGAGATGATTCCGATCATTCGTGCTTGGCGTTCAAGGCGTGCAGGATCGCGTCTTCATGTGCGTCTTATTTCATTGTTTGCACTTGTTGCGACAATGCCAGCTGTTGCTGTAGCTCTTGTATCGGGTCCAGCACTAAATTTGGGACTTGATCGATGGTTTGATACAACAACGCGGCAAATTGTGGGCTCTTCTATTGATTTAGCAAATGCTTATGCAGATGAAATGCTTCAAAATTTAAAAAATTTATCCTACGCGATGGCATTTGCACTTGATAACAAAAAACTCTTAGAACGTAATCCAGCTGAATATAGGATGCAATTGACGCGTCATGCTATAGGACGCAATTTGCGTGGTGCATTTTTGTTAAGTTCTAGCGGAGCTATTTTTGTATCGAGTGCTCTTGGTGATGAAGATAAACTGCCAATTCCTCCTTCTCATCTTATTGAACGTGCAACCAGTGCGAGACCTTTTTCTTTTCAACCAGGCGTTCATGATTATTTTGGTATTATTTTAAAATTTACCAACATTCCAAACACATTTTTATATTTGGTGCGTGACGTTGATAAAGGTGTTTTATCTGCTTTGCGTTTGACAGAAGTTA
The DNA here is from genome assembly GCF_042196165.1 of Bartonella sp. AP20NXHL. Classification (NCBI taxonomy): domain Bacteria; kingdom Pseudomonadati; phylum Pseudomonadota; class Alphaproteobacteria; order Hyphomicrobiales; family Bartonellaceae; genus Bartonella; species Bartonella sp. AP20NXHL. Next base: position 258,334 of record NZ_JBHIPV010000002.1, read on the forward strand.
ATACAGATCGCTATCGTGATTTAAATGAAAATCGCCTGCTGACACAGATTGCATTTGGTATGCTTTATTTGTGTCTTTTTTTTAGTTTATTCTTATCAGCTATTTGGGCTGCTATTGCTGTTGCTGATCGTTTAGTGCGTCCTATTCGTCTTCTCATTAGTGCTGCCGATGATGTTGCTTCTGGAAATATGGAAATTTTCGTGCCAGTACGAGCAAAAGATGGAGATATTGGGCAATTATCCAAAACTTTTAATTACATGGTCAGTGAATTGAAAAGTCGGCGTAATGAGTTGATTGCAGTGCGTGATCAAATTGATGAAAGACGGCGTTTTTCTGAAGCTGTGTTATCGGGTGTAACAGCGGGAGTAGCAGGTATAGATGATAATGGTGATATCACCATTATCAATCGGTCTATTGAAGCGATGTTTGATATTCGCTCTGAGCACGTTGTTGGACAAAGTCTTTTATCTTTAAGCGCTGAAATTTGGCAGGTTTTTCAGTTTGTGCGTTCATTAGATCGTAAAAACCATCGTGAACAGGTCACTTTAAACGTTGCAGGAAAAGAGCGTGTCTGTAATGTTCAAGTTACGATGGAGGAGGATGATGGACAGGGGCAATCTTGGGTTCTAACAATTGATGATATTACTGACCTTGTTGCAGCGCAACGTACAGCGGCGTGGGCGGATATTGCGCGGCGTATTGCGCACGAAATTAAAAATCCTCTTACACCTATTCAGTTATCCGCTGAACGCATTCGTAAACGTTATAACAAAGCTATTACACAAGATAGAGAGGTTTTTGAGCGGTGTATTGACACGATTATTCGGCAGGTTGGAGATATTGGGCGTATGGTTGATGAGTTTTCCTCTTTTGCACGTATGCCCAAACCCAAAATGCATATTTTAGATATACGAGAATTGTTGCGCGAAGCATGTTTCTTGATAGAGGTGACGCGACATGATATTCATTTTGAGCAAGATTTAGGAACTCTACCACTTATGGGTGCATTTGATAACCGTCTCATTGTACAGGCTTTCTGCAATGTTATCAAAAACGCGAGCGAATCCATAGATTCAGTTATGCGAGAGGAAAATATTCACGGTCATATTCTTGTCCGTTCTTATCGACAGAAAGAATGGGTGGTTGTGGATGTTGTTGATAACGGGAAAGGACTTCCTAAAGAGCAAAGACAAAAGTTATTAGAACCCTATATAACAACGCGGGAAAAAGGAACAGGACTGGGGTTAGCCATTGTGCGCAAAGTTATTGAAGATCACGGTGGTTTCATGGAGCTTCATGATGCACCGGAGAGTTTTTATGAAGGTCGTGGTGCGATGATCCGTTTGATATTTCCTGCGGATGGGGGTAAGCAGGGTAATATTATACAAGCCATAAATCATAAGATAGGGGAATAGTATGGTATCAGATATCTTGATTGTTGATGATGAAGCAGATATTCGTGAGCTTGTTGCTGGTATTTTAGAGGATGAAGGTTATGAAACGCGCGTTGCTTGTAACTCTGATGAAGCATTGGCTCAAATTAGTGAGCGTATTCCAAAGCTCATTTTTTTGGATATTTGGCTACAGGGTAGTCGTCTCGATGGTTTAGCACTGCTTGATGAAATTAAAACACAATATCCGGCTCTTCCGGTCGTTATGATCTCTGGTCATGGTAATATTGAGACGGCTGTTTCCGCTATAAAGCGAGGGGCATATGATTTCATTGAAAAACCTTTTAAAGCTGATAGACTTGTATTGGTTGCAGAGAGAACACTTGAAAATTCAAATTTAAAACGTGAGCTTTTAGAATTACGAAAGCGTTCGAACGAGACATTAGAGTTGCTCGGAAAATCGACAGTTATAAAAAATTTGCGTCAAATCATAGAAAAAGTAGCACCAACCAATAGTCGCATCATGATAACAGGTCCTTCAGGGGCAGGAAAAGAGACTGTTGCACGAACTATTCATGCGCTCTCAACGCGTTCGAATGGGCCATTTGTTACAATAAATGCTGCAACGATTACTCCGGAAAGAATGGAAATAGAGCTGTTTGGCAGCGAAATGGAGGGAAGAGAGCGTAAAATCGGTGCCTTAGAGGAAGCTCATGGCGGTATATTATATCTTGATGAAATTGCTGACATGCCACGTGAGACTCAAGGGAAGATTCTTCGGGTTTTAACGGGGCAAACATTTGAGAGAATTGGCGGCACAAAACGTGTTAAGGTGGATGTCCGTATCATTTCTTCGACAGCGCAAAATCTTGAAAACCTCATTTCTGATGGGCGCTTTAGGGAGGATCTTTTTCACCGTCTTTCCGTTGTTCCTATTGTTGTTCCGCCCCTTTCAGCGCGTCGTGAAGATATTCCAGAACTTGTACATCATTTTGTAAAAACAATATCACAGCAGGTTGGGATTAAACCGCGTGCAATCAGTGATGATGTGATTGCTATTTTGCAAACGCACGCTTGGCCGGGTAATGTGCGGCAATTACGTAATAATATTGAGCGTCTTCTTATTCTTGTGCGGGATGGTGATGGTCCTATAACAGCGGACTTTCTTCCCAGTGAAGTAAGTGATTCTTTGCCACGCCTTCAAATGGATTCAGATGAAAGTATAATGGATTTGCCGTTACGTGAAGCTCGAGAATTGTTTGAAAAGAGATATTTAGTGGCGCAGATTGGGCGTTTGGGTGGAAATATATCACGTACTGCTGAATTTATAGGCATGGAGCGTTCAGCTTTGCACCGTAAACTTAAAGCGCTTGGAGTTTCTTAAGCGATGCGTGTTATTATTTGTGGAGCAGGACAGGTTGGTTATGGGATAGCAGAGCGTCTTGCTGCTGAAAATCATGATGTTACTGTTATTGATATCGAAACGAGATTAATTGAAAAGATTCGCGATACATTGGATGTGAGAGGTTTTGTTGGTCACGGTTCACGGCCTGAAGTTCTTTTGGCAGCGGATGCAGACAAAGCTGATATGTTGATTGCTGTTACTTTGTTTGATGAAGTCAATATGGTAGCTTGCCAAGTAGCACATTCATTATTTAATGTGCCCACAAAAATTGCTCGTATTCGCTCACAATCTTATTTAGAGCCACGTTATAAGACGCTTTTTTCCAGAGAGAATATTCCCATTGATGTGGTTATTTCGCCAGAAGTTGAAGTTGGGGAAATGGTTTTGCGCCGTATTGCTTTACCTGGTGCAATAGATGTTCTTTATTTTTGTAATGATGATATTGTTGCGCTAGCCTTGGAATGTATGGAAGATTGTCCAGTTATTAATACACCTTTGCGTCAATTAACAGAGCTTTTTCCAGATCTTCATACGACGGTTACCGCTATTAAACGTGGCGCGGAATTATTGGTTGCACATTCAGAAACGCAATTACGCGTTGGTGATATAACCTATCTTGTTGTTTCTCGTGAACAGATGCGTCGTGCTGTTGGGCTTTTTGGTCATAAAGAACAAGATGCACACCGCATGATTATTGCAGGGGGTGGTCACATTGGCCTTTATGTTGCACAGGCGATTGAAAAGCGTTTCCATAAATTAAAATTGAAGATTATAGAATCGCATAGAGAAAGAGCTCTTACAATTGCTGATCAGCTTGAAAAAACGACAGTCTTATACGGTAACGTGTTAGATCCAGTGATTCTTCAAGATGCGGGAATTGATCAGTCCGATTTAATGATTACATTGACCAATCAAGATCAGGTTAATCTCTTAAGCGCTATTATTGCTAAAAGATTGGGCTGCAAAGCCAATATGGTATTGATTAATAATGTTGCCTATCAAGAATTTAGTCGTGCTGTTGGTGTGGATGCATATCTTAATCCCCATAGCGTTACAATATCGAGAATTTTGCAACAAATGCGCCGTGGGCGTATTCGTTCTGTTCATTCAGTTTTTAATGGTCGAGCAGAAATTATTGAAGCTGAAGTGATGCAAACATCTTCATTAGTTGGTAAGTCATTATCAGAGCTCAATTTATCAGATGGTTTGAGAATTGGTGCAATTTATCGCAATAAGACAATAATACAGCTTTCGGCAGATACGCGTATTTTGTCTGGTGATAGAATAGTGATTTTTGCTCTTGCTGATAGAGTTCGTGATGTTGAACAACTCTTTCGCGTAAGTTTAGAATATTTTTGATGTATTATCTATGGATATTTGTACTTTTTGGTATAGTGGACAATTAAGATTGGTGGATAGGCTTTGTTTGTCTTCAATGGTTAAAACTGGACAGCGCGTTAAGCTTTTTAGTTATGATAAAAAAATAGATAATCTCCCTGCTGGTGTTGAGCTGCATGAAGCCGAATCAATTTTACCACGCTCAGCAATTTATCGCCTTGATCCCGATTTTTCTGATGATAAACTAGGGTGTACAATTGTTCAGTTCTCGGATTTTTTTCGTGTTATGCTGATGAAATATCAACAAGGTGTTTGGTTAGATACAGATGTTTACCTTGTTAAACAATTTCATCCAGATGCCGATAAGGTTTGGTTGGCAAGAGAAAATAATACAAGAGTAGGAGTTTCTGCACTTTATTTTCCGCCCAATAACCCTGTTATAAAAATATTTGAAGATTATTGGGCAGGCACAGAAATTATTCCTCATTGGCTTGGGTTTAAGCGTCGTGTTTGGAGACCGTTCTGGTTAAAGAGGAAAAAAATGCCGATTTTACCGGGAAATCTTGGCGTTACAATATTTGGCAATGATGGTATTTCACGATTAGCAAAACGATATGGTTTTTTTCATGAAGCAAGGGAAAAGGAAACTTTTTATTATTGGACTGGGCGAAAAACTGAACGTATTTTTGAACCAGCTTTTGGCGTAAAGCCGCTTACAGATTCACGCTTGATAGGCTTTCATATTCACAGAAAGACAAAGACCACGAAAAGACCTCAGGAAGGAAGTTTTTACCATTGGGCGGTATCTCGCATTCCTGATGTTCATCATTTGTTTAGGTAGAGTTATTATTGCTATTTTAACTATTGAGATTTTAATCTATCTTATACATCTCTTGATTGTAGCTTGCACAAGAGAGTAATGTTAGCATATGGATAAAAACATTGAATGTGTAAAGAGCGGTTGTTATATGAACGGAAAGTAAAAATATGAGTGATCCAATGAAAACAGCATTAAGCCTTGTTCCTATGGTTATTGAACAAACCAATCGTGGTGAGCGGGCCTATGATATTTTTTCCCGTCTTTTAAAGGAGCGGATTATTTTTATTAATGGTCCTGTTGAAGATGGTATGGCAATGCTTGTTTGTGCACAATTGCTTTTCTTAGAAGCGGAAAATCCTAAAAAAGAAATTAGTCTTTATATTAATTCTCCAGGTGGTGTCGTAACATCTGGTATGGCTATTTATGATACTATGCAGTTTATTCGCCCTCCTGTTTCTACGCTTTGCATGGGGCAAGCGGCATCTATGGGGTCTTTATTGTTAACAGCTGGAGCAAAAGGTCATCGTTTTACATTGCCAAACGCACGTATTATGGTGCATCAACCATCTGGAGGTTTTCAAGGTCAAGCTTCAGATATTGAGCGACATGCGCAAGATATTATAAAGATGAAACGGCGTTTAAATGAAATTTATGTCCAACATACGGGTCAAGATTATGAGGTTATAGAGAAAACTCTCGATCGCGATCATTTTATGACAGCAGAAGAAGCCAAAGCGTTTGGCTTAGTTGATGATGTTATACAATATCGTGCAGAAACTGAAAAAGAAGAAAAAGATTAAGAATTTTTATAGAAAAAACAGCTACTTTAAATCAAAGAGTTTTATAAAAAATATCGCAAAATAAGAGAAACACCTAAAAATATTGAGACATGCATGGTTTTCTATATGTCTTTTAGTTTTCATGATGAAAAGCTTCCTTTGAAAAGGCAAAGTATTCATATATCGTGGTGAAAGGAAAGAAAAATGAGCAAAATTAGCAATAGCGGGAACGAATCAAAAAATACTCTCTATTGCTCGTTCTGCGGCAAGAGTCAGCATGAGGTGCGTAAGCTCATTGCGGGGCCTACTGTATTTATCTGTGATGAATGTGTAGAGCTTTGCATGGATATTATTCGGGAAGAAAATAAGTCTTCTGGGGTTAAGGTGCGTGATGGTGTTCCCACGCCACAGGAAATTATAACAGTTCTTGATGATTATGTTATTGGTCAGCAGCATGCGAAGCGTGTTCTTTCTGTTGCTGTGCATAATCATTATAAACGGTTGGCGCATCAGTCTAAAAGCAATGATATTGAGTTGGCAAAATCAAATATTCTTCTTGTTGGTCCAACGGGCTGCGGTAAAACTTATCTCGCACAAACATTAGCACGTATTATTGATGTACCTTTTACGATGGCGGATGCGACCACTTTGACTGAAGCAGGTTATGTGGGGGAAGATGTTGAAAATATTATTCTTAAGCTCCTTCAAGCAGCAGATTATAATGTTGAACGTGCACAGCGTGGTATTGTTTATATCGATGAGGTTGATAAGATTTCTCGTAAAGCAGATAATCCTTCTATTACAAGAGATGTTTCGGGGGAAGGAGTTCAGCAAGCGTTATTAAAAATTATGGAAGGAACGATTGCTTCTGTTCCTCCTCAAGGTGGACGTAAGCATCCGCAACAAGAGTTTCTTCAGGTTGACACCACAAACATCTTATTCATTTGTGGGGGAGCTTTTGCAGGTTTAGAACGGATTATTTCAGGGCGTGGTGAAAAAACTTCTATTGGTTTTTCTGCGACCGTTAAGGCTCCTGATGAGCGTTGTGTCGGTGAAATTTTTCGTGATTTAGAGCCTGAAGATCTTATAAAATTTGGTTTAATACCAGAATTTATTGGACGCCTTCCTATAGTCGCTACCTTAGAGGATTTAGATGTTAACGCCCTCATGCAAATTTTATCACAACCTAAAAATGCATTAGTAAAGCAATATCAGCGTCTTTTTGAAATGGAGAATGTCGAGTTAGCATTTCATGAAGATGCTTTACGTGTTATTGCAAAGAAAGCAATTGAACGTAAAACTGGTGCTCGTGGTTTACGTTCAATTATGGAGAAGATCCTTCTTGAGACGATGTTTGAGCTACCGGCTCTTGAAGGCGTTCAAAAAGTGGTTATTTCGAGTGATGTCGTTGATGGGAAAGCGCGTCCTCTTTATATTTACTCAGAACGTGCAGAAGATAAAGAAAATGTATCAGCATGACATTGTGCGATGCACAATATAAAAGGTGGTAATGAATGGTATTTGATGGGTGTTTCTAATAATATCATTATAATGCTTGATTTATGTATGAGTAATTACCACTTCATGTACAGTGAAGAGCTGAGGTTTTCTAAAGGTGGGCTGGTTGTTGTAGATAGCTCATAGGCTCCAGAAAGGAGAGTTATGCAATATATTGATGAAAAGACAGATGAAGTAAGAGATGGGGTTTATGCTGTTTTACCTCTTCGTGATATTGTTGTCTTCCCCCATATGATTGTTCCACTTTTTGTGGGCCGCGAAAAATCAATTCGTGCTCTTGAAGAAACGATGGCGGTTGATAAGCAAATACTATTGGTGACACAAAAAAATGCTTCTGATGACGATCCAAAATCAGAGGATATTTATCATATTGGTACATTTGCTAATATTCTTCAACTTTTAAAGCTTCCTGATGGTACTGTAAAGGTTTTGGTTGAAGGAACTGCACGTGCAAAAATTAGTCAATTTGCTTTAAGTGAAGGTTATCATCAGGCTTTTGCAACTGTTACAGAAGAACCTAGAGAGAGTGATGTTGAGATTGAAGCTCTTTCAAGGTCAGTGATTGCTTATTTTGAAAACTATGTAAAGCTTAATAAAAAAATCTCTCCTGAAGTTGTGAATGCGATTGGCCAGCTTGATAATCCTTCTAAGCTTGCCGATACGATTGCTTCTCATTTGATGATTAAACTTGCAGAAAAGCAAGAAATATTAGAGCTCTTACCTGTGCGGGCCCGTCTTGAACGTGTTTTGTCCTTCATGGAAGGAGAAATTTCTGTTTTGCAGGTTGAAAAACGTATTCGTTCGCATGTTAAACGGCAAATGGAAAAAAACCAACGAGAATATTATCTCAATGAGCAGATGAAGGCTATTCAAAAAGAGTTAGGAGCAGGTGATGATAGCCGAGATGAACTCTCTGAATTAGAAGAACGTATCAAGAATACAAAACTATCCAAGGAAGCGCAGGAAAAAGCTGGAGCAGAATTGAGAAAATTACGGAATATGTCTCCTATGTCTGCAGAAGCGACAGTTGTACGTAACTATCTTGATTGGTTATTAGCAATGCCTTGGGGTAAAAAATCTAAGATTAAAAACAATTTAGATTTTGCTGAAAAGGTCATGAATAATGAACATTTTGGTCTTGAAAAAGTTAAGGAGCGAATTATTGAATATTTGGCCGTACAAAGTCGCGCGTCAAAGATAAAAGGCCCCATTATTTGTTTGTTAGGTCCTCCAGGTGTTGGGAAAACATCATTAGCGCGCTCTATTGCAAAGGCAACGGGGCGTGAGTATGTTCGTATCTCATTGGGAGGTGTCCGGGATGAAGCAGAAATTCGTGGACATCGCCGAACATATATTGGCTCGATGCCTGGAAAAATTATCCAGTCTATGAAAAAAGCAAAAAAATCTAATCCGCTTTTCTTGCTTGATGAAATTGATAAAATGGGACAAGATTTTCGTGGCGATCCTTCATCTGCTTTATTAGAAGTTCTTGATCCTGAACAAAATGGTACGTTCATTGATCACTATTTGGAAGTTGAATATGATCTTTCTGATGTCATGTTTATCACAACTGCCAATACGCTTAATATTCCAGGTCCGTTAATGGATCGTATGGAAATTATTCGTATTGCTGGTTATACTGAATGTGAGAAAATGGAAATTGTTAAACAGCATCTTTTTCCAAAGGCACTAAAAGATCACTGTTTGTCTAAAAAAGAACTCAGTATTTCTGATGGAGCACTAAGGTCAATTATTCAGTTTTACACACGTGAGGCAGGCGTTCGTAACCTTGAGCGTGAACTCATGAAAATTTCCCGCAAATCCGTTACAAAAATTCTCAAAACGCATCAAAAATCTGTAAAAGTTACAGAAAGTAATATTCATGATTTCTTGGGTGTTAAACGTTATCATTACAATCAGATTGAAGGCGAAAATCAAATTGGTGTTGTGACAGGCCTTGCGTGGACAGAAGTCGGCGGAGAGTTATTGACCATTGAAGGAGTTATGATGCCCGGCAAAGGTAAGATGACTGTAACTGGAAATTTACGTGATATTATGAAAGAGTCCATTTCAGCGGCCGCATCTTATGTGCGTTCTCGTGCTGTTGATTTTGGTATTGAGCCTCCACTTTTTGAAAAACGCGATATCCATGTTCATGTTCCAGAGGGGGCGACACCAAAAGATGGTCCCTCTGCTGGGATTGCAATGGTGACAGCAATTGTGTCGGTCCTTACAGGAGTAGCTGTGCATAAAGATATTGCAATGACTGGTGAAATTACTTTACGTGGACGCGTTTTACCCATTGGTGGATTAAAAGAAAAACTCTTAGCAGCTCTTCGAGGAGGGATAAAAAAAGTACTTATTCCTGAAGAAAATGCAAAAGATTTGGTTGATATTCCTGATGATGTCAAAAATAATATGGAAATTATTCCGGTAAATCATGTGAGTGAAGTTTTGAAACACGCTTTGGTTCGTTTTCCAGATACTATTGAATGGAAAGAACCCTCTACAGTGGCTGTCCCAATCCGGTCAGAGAGCAGTGATAGTGACGGAATACAGATTGCGCACTGATTCACTTATCTCATTTATAACGGCATTTTTTAGGTGGCAGAAGGCGTTGTTGAGGTTATTATTTTGTTTTTTGTTGGAAAAAGTGAAAAATTCCGTGAATAACTGTGATTATTGCTAAAAAAACAATGTTTTGGATAAAAATAAGACTTCTGTTTGCTGTACTTTTCAATAAACTGACCAATAACATGATTAAGTCATGTTCAGGTAATATAGGGAAAGGAAATATTTTATGAATAAAAGTGAATTGGTTAGCTCCGTTGCTGAAAAGGCAGGTGTTTCGAAAGCGCAAGCTGGTGCTGTTGTTGATGCTTTTATGGCTTCTGTAACAGAAGCTTTAGCTTCAGGGGGAGATGTTCGTCTTCCAGGTTTTGGCACTTTTGAAGTTTCTCATCGTGCTGCAACAAAGGGGCGTAATCCTTCAACTGGTGCTGAAATCGATATTCCAGCACGTTCTGTACCCAAATTTTCTGCAGGAAAAAGCCTTAAAGAAGCAGTTAATAAAAAATAATTTAGAGCTACATTAAAAAAACCCGATTTATTTATAAGCGGGTTTTTTTAACACATGTGTTATGCGCATTTTTCATATAAAACTTTGAGATCTTTGCGATACTTTTTATTTTCATGTATTGCTTAAAATATATTGTTTTTAGTATTTTCAAAAAATATTGCACCGTATTAATTGAGCACTGGTATGGCTTATAAAATGTAATATTAACTTTTATTACGCTGAAGTGTTACGGTATTTATTTCAAAACAAGATCCGTAAATAATATGAGGCGGAAAACTCTGTAAAGTCCATAAAAGTTATTATATATCACCATTTACGCTTAATAAAAGTGCATGTTGGTGCCACCGTGCTATCTATTTTCTCAGTTCCTATAATGTTGCGACTAGCCCCAGATATCTGAGACGAGTGCATAAGGGATAGTTTTATTCTTTTACTCTTATACGCCAACCTTGCTTGTGACACACCAAGAGGATAATTTTATTGATTTATTAGAGAGCCTGAAATGAAAGAATCTTTTGATATTCAGATTTGGTTTTCAATATTGTGATTTTTCTTGGCATTTGAGAGGGGAGAGATAGCTTCAGCTCTATCCTACAAATATTTTTTCCATATCTTTATTTCACTTGTGATATGCAAGCGAGTATTTTTCCTTCATCATACAAGAGTTAAAATGAGAGAACATCACAAATTTTGAGGGAGGAAGTTACAAAACAGAAAAATTACTCTTATAAAATAATATACATTACGTAATATAAAAACTATTAATAAAGATAGTACAGTATTACGTGTGTATTTTTCATCTATTTTTTTGATTATTCATAATATATTTATATGATTATTTTTTTAGTCATTAAATCATATTAAATTTTTGATAGCGGTAAAGGTTTTTTATAGCCAAAAGTTATTTCACAGCACCTACATAATTGAATAAATGATGAAATGTAGGTAGTATTTATTGATTGGAGGAGACAGTCTTTAAAAGGCTTTAGAATGATTTTTTCACGAGAGTCATAAAGATCTATTCAGTAGGTGAGAGGCGAATCGTATGTTTTTTATAAACAGGAGCTCTTTGATTCTTTATCTGCTAACCACTGAGTACAATCATTGAGAGCTCTCGCTGTTATGGCTTGTTTTTTTACTAATTTTTTTTCTTTACTTGGTAAGCGTTTCCCTGAATGTTTAATAGAAGCAATAGGGGGAAAAAGTCCGAAATTGATATTCATTGGCTGAAAAGACTGTGTTTCTGCTTTTTCATCTATGATGTGTCCCCCCGTAATATGATTCAAAAGGGCTCCGAATGCTGTAGTTTGTGGGGGGAGGCAAGGGGAAATATGATGATATTCGGCAGCAGCAAAACGTCCAGCAAGAAGCCCTATTGCCGCTGATTCTACATAACCTTCACATCCGGTAATTTGCCCTGCAAAGCGTAGTTGTCTTTTTTGTTTTAAACGAAGGGTTTGATCAAGAATAATTGGCGAGTTGAGGTAGGTATTGCGGTGAAGACCACCAAGACGCGCAAACTCTGCTTTTTCAAGACCGGGAATCATTCTAAAAATACGAATTTGTTCACCATATTTCAGTTTTGTTTGAAAGCCGACCATATTATAAAGCGTTCCAAGTTTATTATCTTGGCGTAATTGAACGACAGCATAGGGTTTAACTGTAGGGTTATGGGCATTAGTTAAGCCCATAGGTTTCATAGGACCATGTCTTAACGTTTCAAGTCCGCGCTCAGCCATAATTTCAATGGGGAGGCATCCATCAAAATAGGGCGTTTTTTCAAAGTCACGAAACTCTGTTTTTTCAGCATTTTTTAACGCTTCAACGAATGTTTCATATTGTTCTTTGTTGAGAGGACAATTAAGATAATCTTTTCCTGTTCCCTCAGGACCAATTTTATCATAGCGAGATTGATACCAACAAATGTTGATATCAATACTGTCGGTATGGATAATAGGTGCAATCGCATCAAAAAAAGAAAGAGCTTTTATACCGGTTATTGCTTGTAATTTTTGAGCAAGTGCAGGCGATGTAAGGGGGCCCGTTGCAATGACAACATGTTTCCAAGCTTTAGGAATTTCTTGAACTTCTTCACGTTTGATTGTTATAAGGGGGTGGTTTTCGAGTGCTGTCGTAATGGTTTTTGAAAATCCATCACGGTCAACAGCAAGAGCACTCCCTGCGGGAACTTTGTTGGCATCAGCAGCTTTCATAATTAACGATTTTGCTAATCGCATTTCAGCATGTAAAAGCCCTACGGCATTTGTTAATGAATCATCGCAACGAAACGAATTTGAACAAACCAGTTCTGCCAATTTATCGGTTTTATGGGCATCTGATTTTTTTTCGGGTCGCATTTCATGCAAAACAACAGGAATTCCTGATTGAGCGATTTGCCAGCTCGCTTCACACCCCGCAAGACCGCCACCGATGATATGAATTGGGATATCAAATGTCTTTAACATAATTGACTTTTAGCGTAAGCAGTTATGTATGAAAAGCATAGATTTTGTTTTTTTTAATATATTTGTTTGCTTTTTTTCTGTAATTAATGGTATAGAAACGCCGCTTGTATAAGGTTATTAGCTTGTAAGTTTGAGCGGATGTGGCGAAATTGGTAGACGCACCAGATTTAGGTTCTGGCGGGAGACCGTGGGGGTTCGAGTCCCTCCATCCGCACCAAAGCAATCCCTTAGGTGCTACGGATTTCTACGTGTCTGAAATTCCGCTTCATGGTAAATGTAACACTCGAAGTGTTAGAATGTAATGATTATTAGAGTGGGTTGATCCCTCTCCTTAGAAAAATGAAGGTGTTTAATGCAGGTTACCGAGACGCTTAATGAAGGACTGAAGCGCGAAATTAAGATCGTGGTTCCAGCGAAAGATTTAGAAGAAAAGTTGAATGAACGATTGGATGATACCAAGGGAAAAATCAAGCTTAATGGTTTTCGTCCCGGTAAAGTGCCTAGTGGGCATTTGCGAAAAATGTATGGTAAATCCTTTATGGCGGAGATTCTCAATGAGATACTCAGTGATGCACCCCGTTCTATTTTAGCAGACCGCAATGAACGTGCAGCGATGCAGCCAAAAATTGATATAGATGAAGATGAAAAAATTCTAGATGGCAAAGCTGATTTTACTTTTAGTTTAAAGTATGAAGTTTTACCAAAAATTGACATTAAAGATTTTGAACATATTAAGGTTATTCGTGAAATTGCAACTATTCCTGAACAGGATATTGATGATCAAGTCAATCGCGTCCTTTCTTCTACGCGTAATTATTCCCTAAAAGAGGGGAATTCTGAAGAAGGTGATCGCATTACCATAGATTATCAAGGTAAGCTTGAAGGCGTTCCATTTGAAGGTGGGACAGATAGTGATGCACAACTGATTCTTGGGTCAAAACAATTTATTCCTGGTTTTGAAGAGCAATTGGTTGGTGTGAAAGCTGGGGATGTAAAAACGATTTTTGTTAAATTTCCAGATAATTACAGTGCGGCACATTTGGCGGGACGGGAAGCAGAGTTTGACATTACTGTCAAAGCTGTCTTTAAACCAGATGAATTAAAAATTGATGATGAAGCAGCGCAAAAAGTTGGTTTAGAGTCTCTAGATCGCTTACGTGAGGTCGTTCGTGGGCAGATTGAAAGCCAATATGGTTCAGTGACACGTCAAAAAGTTAAGCGTCAAATTCTTGATGCTTTAGATGCTGATTATAATTTTGAGATTCCTGAAGAGCTTTTAGAGGTTGAGTTTAACAATATATGGGCTCAGGTTAATGATGATTTGAAAAAGGCTGGGCGCAGTTTTGAAGATGAAGGTATTACAGAAGAAAAGGCGCGGGAGGAATATCGTGTCCTTGCGCAGCGTCGTGTTCGTCTTGGTTTGGTGCTTTCTGAAATTGGAATGAAGGTTGGTGTTAAAGTTAGTGAGGATGAGCTAAAAGCAGCCGTTTTTGATCAGGTTCGCCAGTATCCTGGACAAGAGAAAGAGATTATGGATTTTTTCCGTAGGACTCCGGAAGCTGTTGAAAATCTACGTGCTCCGATTTTTGAAGAAAAGGTCATTGATCATTTATTAGCACAGATAAAAGTCACAGATAAAGAAGTGACGGTTGAAGAGTTGATGAAAGAATATGACGAATCAGATGTTCCTGAAGAAAAGCCGGCAAAGAAAAAGTCTGCAGTGAAAGAAACGTCTACAGAGAAAAAACCAGCTAAGAAAAAGGCTCCTAAAAAAGCTTAATATTTATGCAAACAGAACGAGCCCGATAGAAACGGGCTTGTGTTGTAAGATTTATATTCTGGGGTTACACTGAGAGAATGGTTTTAGATAAGCCATGAGTATATTTTAAAATATTGGTAGTGGATTGGCAATGAGCATCATTGATACGCGTACTCCTGATTCTAAGCGTTTTATTTCTGGAGTTACAGGTGATTGGGAAGTCATCATTGGCATGGAAGTTCATGCGCAAATCATATCAAATTCAAAACTTTTTTCAGGAGCATCAACAAAATTTGGTGCAGAGCCGAACAATCATGTATCACTTATTGATGCAGCCATGCCAGGTATGTTGCCTGTTCTTAATCAAGAATGTGTTCGTCAAGCGGTTCGAACGGGGTTAGGATTAAAGGCGCATATTAATTTAAAGTCTGTTTTTGATCGCAAAAATTATTTTTATCCAGATTTACCGCAGGGGTATCAGATTTCTCAATTTCGCTATCCCATTGTGGGAGAGGGAAAGATTATCATATCTGTTGGTCCAGATTCGAATGGCCAATTTGAGGATATTGAAGTGGGAATTGAGAGGTTGCATCTTGAACAGGATGCTGGAAAATCGATGCACGATCAACATCCAACGATGTCTTTTGTAGATCTTAATCGTTCTGGTGTTGCTCTTATGGAAATTGTTTCCAAACCTGATATGCGCTCATCAGATGAAGCTAAAGCCTATATGACAAAATTGCGTACGATTGTTCGTTATTTGGGCACTTGCGATGGCAATATGGATGAAGGTTCTATGCGTGCAGATGTCAATGTATCTGTTCGTCGTCCTGGTGAAGATTTTGGAACGCGCTGTGAAATTAAAAATGTTAATTCTATTCGCTTTATTGGTCAAGCAATTGAGTATGAAGCGCGTCGTCAGATCGCAATTTTAGAAGATGGAGGCGTCATAGATCAAGAGACTCGGCTTTTTGATGCCGCTAAAGGTGAAACGCGTTCTATGCGCTCAAAGGAAGAAGCGCATGACTATCGTTATTTTCCTGACCCTGATCTTTTACCATTAGAATTTGATCAAGCATTTGTGGATGCTTTGGCAGCAGACTTACCAGAATTGCCTGACGCTATAAAAGCACGTTTTATTAAGGAAATGGGATTGACAGTGTATGATGCTTCCATTCTTGTGACAGAAAAGGCTATTGCTGATTATTTTGAAGAAGTAGCGCGTGGGCGTGATGGAAAAATAGTTGCCAATTGGGTGATTAACGACCTTTTAGGGGCTTTAAATAAAGATAATCGTGAGATTGAAGAGTCTCCAGTATCGCCAAATCAATTGGGAAGTATTATTGATCTCATAAAAGAAGGAGTTATTTCTGGAAAAATTGCCAAAGATCTTTTTGAGATTATTTGGAATGAGGGGGGTGATGCACGCCAAATTGTAGAAGAGCGAAATATGAAGCAGGTAACGGATACAAAGGCTATTGAAAGAGCTGTTGATGAGATCGTTGCTAATAATTCTGATAAAGTTGCGCAAGCAAAGCACAAACCTGCTTTAGCTGGTTGGTTTGTTGGACAGGTAATGAAAGCAACAGGTGGTAAGGCAAATCCCCAAGCTGTTAATGAATTGGTTAAGATGAAACTTGGCATAGATTAAATTTTTATGGGGTGGAGAAGAAGCCATACATATGATATCTTCTTGAAATTAAAGGATAGCACGTTAACCTATCAATTGGAATTGTAGTTGAATTTACGAGTAACTTTTTCGATAATTTCAATCGTTAATAATTTTATTCCAACGATTAATTTCATGAGCGCACTAAATGAATGGAATAGCAGATGGCTCGTTTTTTTAAGCAAATCTTCACATGGTGGAATGGCAATACCATTGGTACGCGTTTTTTCACATGGCGCAAAGGTAAGCGGATAGGGGAAGATCAATTTGGAAATATATATTATGAAGGAGGACTTCATAAGGATGGTTATCCGCACCGTTGGGTTATCTATAAAGACTATTCTGAGGCCTCTACTATTCCACCAGGTTGGCACGGCTGGATTCATCATCGCTGTGAGTGTCCACCAACACAGGAGGATTATCATCCTTATGAATGGGAAAAGCCTCATGTTGCAAATATGACAGGAACAAGTGAGGACTATCGACCAAAGGGGGCTATCACCTCCAATGGAGAGCGTTCTTGTGTGCATGAAGATTATGATGCGTGGTCACCTAAAAAATAACATGTTTTAATGTGCGTGTGTATTTTTGTCTTATTTGACTCTATGTTATGAAAAGAATTATTTTTTTAAGGTGCGATTGATTTTGATATGATGAGATTTTTTTTATTGTTAGGGGTGAGGCATTTTTTATATATTTTTTTAATGGGAATTTTAGTGTTTTTATCCTTAAATAGTGGAGTGCGGGCTGAGCGTATTAGCAATGGAATTGCTGTTTTTGCGGGTCTTGACAAAATCACGGGTCGGACTACACGTTTTGAAGTTACTCTTGGTAAAATTTATCAGTACGGTGCATTACAGGTAACTCCACGTGCGTGTTATACGAGCTCTAAAGATGAACCCACGCGTACAACAGGTTTTGTTGAAGTCAATGAAGTGACATTAGATAAAAAAATACGGCGTATTTTTACAGGATGGATGTTTGCGGATAGTCCTGGTTTGAACGCTGTTGAGCATCCTATTTATGATGTATGGTTAAAGGATTGCAAGCAGAATTCTCAAGATCTTCCTCTTCAATGATTAGTGTATTATCTATTTATAATACATTGATTTATAATGGTTATTTATCATTTTACAACTTAATAGGAGGTTCAAATTCCTATGATTACCTCATTTAAAATTTTTTATATTGAATTGATCCAAACTATTCTCTTGCGCGTTAAAAGTGACGGATGTGTAAATAAGACTGTCTAAGAAAGGAATAAAAAACTCCGTCATGAACTGTTTAAATTCAAAGATGCATCATTAGAATAAACATATTTTTTCAGTGTTTCATAAGAGACAGTTCTTGAATTATATCTGTAAAAGGTTGAAATGAAAGGCTTGTTTATATTTGTTAAAGAGATGAACTGACGCTTTTGCATTTATGAGGGAAACAGACTATCAAGTAAGTAATTCATCATGAAACACCAATCAGTATATCTAGAAAACGCCTGTGTTGGTAGTTCTTTTCTCATAGAGATGTCGTTTTTTATTCAAAGAGTAGAAGCAATGCAATCTCTATTAATGGAAAAATTGAGATTTAAGATTATTTAAAGTTTATCAATCGAAGTATAGCTTGGTTAAAAAATGCAGTGATCAATATATTTCTAGTAAGAAAACAATGTTTATATATTTTTATTATATACCACACTCATAAGTGAGTTTGTCTATTCGTAAGTTCTTGTATATTGCATGATAACTTCACATTTAAGTAAGCAGGATACCATTAAGTTTGTAAATCATATTCTTGGTATCCATGCTTTTTAAAATCTTTTGTATAAAATACACGTGTTTTCATGTAGAGCTATTGAAAATTTTAAAAGGGGCCTCGAAGAGGCGTTAAAAAGATTTTGCATCACTGGGAGTGGTATATTTCTTTTGTATAAAGAATAACCCATTTTCTGAAAAATACGAGATTTTATACAATGAAAGTTTCTAGTCACCACCATAATGATGTTTCCCGATTGCCGAAACAACCTAAAGAACCCTTATTGAATGTTCCATTTATTATAGTTGTTTTGATAGCATTTTGTTTTTGTCTTTATTGCATTTCTCAGTATTTTTTTTCTCATCAGTTTTATGTTGAAAGCCTTGAGTTTTTTTCATTTATACCAGCATTGTTTAAGAGGGATCCTGTAGCATTTTGTTATACCATGGTGAGTTATTCATTTATGCATAGTAGTTTTAAACATGTTGCTCTTAATATGGTTTGGCTTTTGGTTTTTGGCTCTCCTTTAGCAAGGCATTTTGGTGTTTTACGTTTTTTAATTTTTTGGGTGTTAACGGCAGTTATTTCTGTTTTGACTTATTTTACATTTCATCAAGAAAGTACCATATCACTTATTGGGGCGTCAGGTGCCGTATCTGGAATGATGGGTGCTATTGCACGTTACGGTTTTCCTAGTGGGAATCTAGCTGTCAATGCGCAGAACGAAAAACTTTTGGGACCTTTATTGTCTGTCAAAAAAGCTCTGTGTTCTAAGGGGGTGCTTGTTTATATGAGTGTATGGCTAGCGACTGATTTTATCATAGGTATTTCTTCTATTTTGTTTGAAGAAAATGGCATCTCAATAGCATGGGAAGCTCATATTGGCGGTTTTTTTGCGGGTTTTTTGTTGGTTGGTTTTTTTGATGTTTCACAAAAAATTAAAAACTAGGATCTAAGATATTGATGTGCCACATAAAGTGCTATTGTTGCTGCATTTGAAACATTTAATGATTTAATATTTCCAGGCATATCAAGGCGTGTTAAAGCGCAAACGGTTTCGCGTGTTTTTTTACGTAAACCTTTACCTTCTGCTCCTAAAACAAGAGCAATTTTATTCCCTGTTAATGCTGTTTCTAGAGGTTGGTCACCTTCTGAATCGAGACCAAAGCTTGTAAAACCTGTTTGATGAAGTTCTTGAAGAGCTTCAGCGAGGTTTCGTACGGTAATATAATGAATCATTTCCAGAGCTCCAGATGCTGCTTTCGCAAGAACACCGCTTTCGTGGGGAGAGTGACGGCAAGTTGTAATAAGTGCTTTAGCTTTCAATGCAACTGCAGAGCGCATAATAGCGCCAACATTATGTGGATCGGTAATTTGATCCATGACAATGACCAGATCAGTATTGGTTAGTTCCGACAGTTTGCATGGTTTGAGGGGGAGAGTTTCCAGAACAATACCTTGATGAACAGCCTCACTTCCAACAAGCGAATCAAGATATTTGGGGGTGCATAATGTAACAGAGCAAGGATAATCTGATTCGGATATATTTAATCGTTTTAAGGCATTTTGTGTAACGTAAAGACATTTTAAAATTCTTTTTGGGTTTTCTAAAGCAGCCTGAACAGAATGAATACCATAAAGATAGATGATCCCTTGCTGTAAAGAAGCAGCTTTCTTCTTTGGGTGTGTAAAAGATCGAGAAGGAGAGCCTTTTGTATCGCGATATCGGCGACGCAAACGAGCATAATGAGAATTTTGTGATGTTTTTTCTTTCATAGCTTCTTTATAGCGTGTTAATAAGAAAAATAGAGAGAAAAAAATCTATGATTTAAAATTATGAGCAGGAAATTTGTACAGAATTGTATTTATTCTGTTGACAGATACAATAGTAATCGTCATAACCACATCGCAATCAGATTGAATTGAATGGGTATTCAAGATGGTTGTCGTGATGTCTCATTGCGTGACTTTATCGGTGTAATGGAGGGGTGCCCGAGTGGTTAAAGGGGGCGGACTGTAAATCCGTTGCGTATGCTACGTTGGTTCGAATCCAACCCCCTCCACCATTCATCGAAGGAGAGTTAGTACGTGGGTCATGCGGGTATAGCTCAATGGTAGAGCAGCAGCCTTCCAAGCTGAATATGCGGGTTCGATTCCCGCTACCCGCTCCAAATGGTTGTTGATGATTGGGCAAATAGGTATGATGGAGGATATTCCATTTATAGATGGGGTGGGGTTTTGCCTCTAAGAGTTGTGGTTATTGGGCTGTTTACAGTCTGGTCAGACTCATTTTTGCAGGACTGACCCTAGGTGCTAACAAAAATAGGGAATAAAACAAGAGATTAATAACAATGGCGAAGAGCAAGTTTGAACGAACAAAACCGCATGTTAATATTGGTACGATTGGTCACGTTGATCATGGGAAGA